>JBEAQI010000057.1:0-5226 GCA_041163965.1 Verrucomicrobiota bacterium
GTTGTCAAGTTGGCCTCCAACGAAAATCCGCTGGGGCCTCCGGATGGGGCCCGTGAGGCGATGCGGGAAGCTGTCGACTCCATGGAGTTTTATCCCGACAACAGTGGCCATGCTTTGGTGCAAGCCATTGCGCGGAAATTTGACTGGGCGCCGGAAGGGATCACCCTGGCGGCCGGTTCGAACGAGATTTTTTATTTGTTGTGTGACGTATTTGGCGGTCCCGGGGTGGAAGTTGTAGTCGGTGAAACTGGTTTCATTTCCTATCGTATTGCGGCTATTTTGTCTGGGGCGACGGTTGTGGCGACGGCGATGCCGGGCTTGGTGCACGACCTCGATGCCATGCTGGGGGCCATTACCGAGCGTACCCGTCTGGTATTTCTGCCCAACCCGAACAATCCGACTGGGACGGCGCTACCTGTCGCCGAGGTGGAGGCCTTTGCCCGCGCCCTGCCAGACCATGTCGTTTTCTGCTACGATGAGGCTTATGCCGAGTATGATGAAGCCGCTTTGGATGTGGCAGGCTTGATCAAGGATGGCGTAAAGGTGATGGCCACGAGGACTTTCTCCAAGATCTATGCGCTTGCCGGCTTGCGGATTGGGTATTCCCTTTCGAATCCGGCCTTGGCGGACCTCCTCAACCGAGTTCGTCCCCCTTTTAATACGTCATCGATGGCCCAACGGGCGGCGATTGCGGCCCTGCGGGACGAGGCGTTCGTGCAACGCAGTTGTTTGGTGAATGAGCGGGGGCGGCGCCAGTTGGAGGATGGCCTGCGATCGCTGGGTTACCCCCCGTTTGGGACCCATGGTAATTTCCTTCTGATGGAGGTGGAAGATGGCGAGGCCGTTTCCCATAAGCTTCTGCAAAAGGGCGTGATTGTGCGACCTCTGGGCGGGTATGGCCTACCGCGAATGGTTCGCGTTTCCATCGGGCTGGAAGCCCAAAATGCCCGATTCTTGGAAGCGTTGAAGGCCTGCTAATGTGACAATATCGCTCATGGATCCTTCTACTGTCTATTGGGGAATTCCTGTCACCCTCTTTGTGAATGCCTTGTTGGTGGCCGCTGAATTCGGCCTCATCAAGATTCGGTTCAGCCACTTCAACCGCGAGTTGCGGGAGCGGGTCGAGTCGGATCGATTGGTGGGCCGTCTTTATGAGTCTGGAGACCAAACTGTGCAGGTGATCCGGTTGGGTCTGGGAGCCTGCCTGTTACTCTACGCCCTGTTTGCTTATCCCCTGTGGTTAAAGGCATTTACCCTGTGGGGCTTGACGGGGGTCGGGGTCGGGTGGCTGGCACCACCGGTGGCATTCTTGACGGCCTTGATTTTGCACCAACTTGTCGGGGAGTTGTTTCCACGCGGTCTGGGGCTGGCCTATCCCTTTCAAGTTTTGCGCATCGCGGCTCCCCTGATTATTGTCTTCGGCTGGGTTTCCAAGCCGGTCCGAGTGCTTGTCTACACGCTGGTGGGGATGGCTTGGCGCATCTGGAAAAAAGAGCCCCTGCCGGACCTTGATTCCCTCGACTTGGATACCCAAATCGAGCTCCTGCGCAAGGAGTCGCCGGAAATGTCGACGGTGGCTCAGTTGATACTGAAGAATACCCTGCAGTTGCGGGACCTGGTCGTCTCGGATGTCCTGCTGCCCCGCAATCAGGTCAAGTTTTTTGATTTGAATCTGTCGGTTTCGGAAAATCTCAAGATGGCGCGGGCCTGTGGCCACACCCGGTTTCCCTTGTGTTATGGCGATTTGGACCGCTGCCTTGGACTGATTCACATTAAGGATATTTTCCGATACGAGGGGAGTCTGGACCGACTCGATCCGAGGCGCATCAAGCGCAATATGATTCGGATTGACAGCGAGGAACCCTTGGAAGTGGCCTTGACCAAGTTATTATCCCATCGGGTACACATGGCCTTGGTGATCGATGAATTTCGCGGAACAGAGGGTGTCCTGACGCTGGAGCGCATTCTGGAGCAGTTGGTGGGCGCGATCCGGGATGAGTTTGACGCTGATGAGGAAGTGCTGATTCGGGCAGAGCGGTTTGGTGAGGAGGCGGTGGTCTCAGGATTGACGCCGCTTCATGAGATTGAATCCATTTTTGACACAGAATTGCCGACCGAGGAGGTCTCGACGATCGGCGGGCTCGTCACGAGCGAACTTGGCCGCATTCCCGAGACCGGTGAGTCTCTGCGAATTGCCAATCTGGCTATCGAGATCACCGATGTTGATGAGACTCGCGTTCTTGAGGTGCGCTTGAAACACATCCGCGATGAGGATGCGGAGGGTGGTTCTAGCTCCGATTAGGTTGGGTTGGCCTCATCCCGGGAAGCGTCTTCGCTGGAATTCTTTTCCCATATTTCCCAAGTGAAGGTTTCTTTCTCCGCCAAAATATCAGCCAACGATTGGAGGAGTTCCCGCCGGCCCTCGGTAAAAAGAAAGCGATCGCTCTGCAATTCCCGGTGAATGGCTTCCAAGTAAGTGTATTCCGGGCGTCGCAATTCGAATAGCCGGCGCAAGTGCGCGTGAAGGGCATTTTGCGCGCCCACCGCCATTTCAACCTGAACCAAAGCGAGGAGAATGCGTTCGTCCTGATCATCGCGCTTGTAGCCTTCTTGGAGAATTTTCAGGGCCGCCTCATTCAATTCAAACTTACGGAAGCTCTTGGCTGCTTGGTAGAACTGGATGGGGCGACTTTGTTGCGAGTCCAAGAAGTTCTTCAAGTAGAGATCCCCGAGTTCGCGATTGCCCAAATTGTAATAGGCAAGTGAGCGAATCGCGTTGAAACTGCTTTCTGCATTGAGGAGCCAGGCCGGATCTTCCCTAACCAATTCGTTGCATAGGTCGATGGCCCGTTGGAATTGACGGTCATTGATGAGGGCCTCTGCGAGAGTGAGGCTGAACAGACTGAGCGTGTAGCCGTTTTCCAAGGCGATCTCATATAACCGAGAGGCAGCCCGGACGTCGCCGTATTCCGCTGCCAGTTGGGCCAACGCGGTCATGGCCGGTTCGTCATTGCGATGCTGCTGGAGCATGGCATTGATTTCCCGGTCCCTGCGCTCCTCCATTTTGGAAGCCGATAGGATGTCGATGAGGACGACCCGCTGGCGCCATTCCAAGGGATTGCGGATGACGAGTTCCAAAGCCGCCTCACGGGCCTTGTCGTACTCTTGCATCTCCTTGTAAATCGAGACCAACTGGCTATAAATAACATCGATGTCAGCAGTCGGGAAACTCTTGATGATAGAGACCAGAACATTGGCGGCCGTCTGCTGCCTTCCAGTGCGCTGATAAGCCCGCGTTCCAAGGAGGACCCCATCCAGGGTCGACTTCAGGTTAGTGGTTTCGAAGAGCTCTTTGACCAGTCCAAAGTCTCCCCGGTTGATGGCGGCCTGAAGACGACTGACTTCCAGAATCTGTCGTGTTTCAGGGGGCGGGTTTTGCAACAAGAGGGCCTCACTGAGTTCCAATAGGGTGAGGTCTTCCTTGCGGCTGAGGAGCAACATACAGAGCAATTGAGTGTAGTTTTTGTCTGTGAATCCAAATTCAGCCCCTTCCACCATGATGTCGACGGCCAGTTCAGGCCGCCAACCCGCGTAAATTTGCGCCAGTAATTGACGACCCAGAATGTTGGAGGGCGATCTGGCCACTCCGTCCCGAAGCAAACCAAGGGCACGCCGGTAATCTTCTCTTTCGAGCGCCAGCTGACCTTGCTCAATTTGGTAGTTTCCCTGATTGATGCGAACGGTGGCCCTGTTTAGGGGGAAGGCCAGCATTTCGCTGAAACGAACATCCTCAAATTCACGAAATTCTTTAAAAAAGTAATATAAGGCCACGCTCTTCCCCAGCCAAGCCAGCACTCCCATAATGAGTAAAAATCCGCCAACGCGCGGCCAACGGATTCGTATCCTGACCATTCCGGACGGGGAGATAGTGCGATTTGCAAATCCCATCCAGATTGCTTGGGATCTTTCCTGACGGGGTTCGGGGCGGGTGGATTCAGCTTTCATGGTCATTCGGGTCACTTGAAGTGGCGTGATGAATTCTTTTCTTGTCAATCGTTTCGAGTCTCTTCAACTTCGGGTTGTCTTAGTCAAAGTCGCAAATCTGTTCAAAGTCGAAAACAATCAATCGCTTAACCTGCTGCTTATGAAATTCAGTCGCTATCTAACCATTTCCGTCGCGCCTCTACTTGCCGGACTTTCCCTTGCTGGGCAGTCCGCAATGCAGCTTGGGGACGGCGCCGAGCTCCATTATGTGGCGGATGCGGCCCTCGTGTATGAGTCCAATTTGTTCTTGACCAGTTCCCGCCGTGTGTCGGACCAGCATCTCGTTTTTTCCCCTGGCCTGGAGCTGAAATTGGCAGAGGAAGGCGCGGCCAGTGCCTCCTTGCGCTATCAGCATCGGTTCACCTCTTATTCCAACAACAGTGCGCTCAATGGGGATTTTTCAGATTTTGAGGGTCGGGTCAATTTTGACTCCGGTGTATTGTTGGCGAAAGGCTTCGTGACCTACCGAGAACTCGCTTCGAACACGGTCGACGCGAACCGCGATGGCGTTCTGCTGGAGCGTTCTGTGGCCGCTTTGGGGGGTAACGCCCGTTATGAACTGTCGCAGCTAACATCTCTTGGGTTTGCCTTGGATTACAGCGACACCGACTACGATGATCCCTTCTACACGGACATCAAAAGCACTTCCGTTCCGGTGACTTTGTTCTACAAGGTACAGCCTAAAGTCGACATGACGGCGGGCTTCCGCTACCGGACAACGGACACCAGCGGTGGATTTTATCAATCGTATGATTTCACCGACACGTACTACTTTGTCGGCGCGGTTGGGGAGCTGTTCAGCCCGGTGGTTTACGCGGACGTGTCTGTCGGCTATCAAAAGCGTGATTACAAGGGAATCGGACTCGATGCCCAATCAGCTTCGTATGATATCACCTTTATCTACACTGGCAGCGCCAAGGCCACATTAACGGCAGGTTTTTCACGCGACTATCGGACCAGCGCTGTGGGCGGTGAAGCCTATGCTTTCACGAGTGCCGCTCTGGGCGGCCGCTATATGGCATCGGCACGGATCGCTATAGATGCCAGTCTGGTGATCGGTGAAAGTGATTACGAAGAGAGTCTCCGTGCGGAGGACATGACGATCATCAACTTCGGGGGATCTTACCGCCCCAACGATTATCTGACAGTGCGGGCGGACTGGTCTTATTCTGACGTTGATGG
>JBEAQI010000058.1:0-4571 GCA_041163965.1 Verrucomicrobiota bacterium
GAGTTTTTACCCATGGCAGTTGCTGACATACGGGTTTCTGCATGGCAATTTTCCACACATCCTTTTCAATATGCTCGCGCTCTGGATGTTCGGGCGGGAAATCGAATTGCGTTGGGGCTCACGACGATTCCTTACCTATTATCTGGTTTGTGTCGGCGGAGCCGGCCTCCTGCAGTTGCTGGTGAGCTCGCTGGCCCTGCGCTCGGGCAGTAATCCATACCCGACCATTGGTGCTTCGGGTGGCACCTACGGCATCCTTCTGGCCTTTGGGATGCTGTTTCCCTACCGGCGCATCATGCTCCTGTTCCCCCCCATCCCCATGGAGGCGCGCTACTTTGTCATCATCTTCGGGGCGTTGGAACTTTTTCTCGGTATTTCCGGCATGGATACCGGCATCGCCCATTTCGCCCACCTCGGTGGCATGCTCTTCGGCGCTCTCCTGATCCTCTACTGGCGGGGCAAATTGCCCATCCAACCAAAGCACCGGATCTATTGGTAGCCGGACTAGATGTGGCGGGAATCGGACTCGTCCTTGGCCGCGTACCCGCTGGCCTGCCGGGCATGGTTCACCTCGTTCTTTTTGAGGTAGGCCTGGTAGACGTCTTCCGCCGACATGCCCAGAACCTGCGCCAGAGAGACAAGAAAATGAAAGAGATCCACCACCTCGACCCGCGCGTTTTGCTCGTCAAAAGTCTGATACTTGGCCCACCACTTCCATGGCACAGAATCGATTAACTCTGCCATCTCCTGCTGCATCGCACGGGTGTAGTTGAGCACCCACTGGGTCTTGCCAGCCTCGTCAAGGCCATCCAATTCCACCCCGATGCGGCGGTTCAGGGCGGCCTGCATCCTGAATATTTCCTCAAGCTTGTCCATGCGCGCTTTCTGCGCCATACAGTCCGCCTAGGCAAGTCGGAAGATTTTCTCTTGCTGGACGCCTCATTATTACCGTTTGCTCATCATGACACACATTATTCTATGCCGAATTTTGAAAATCTGGAAAAATACGAGACCACTGACCCGAAATCACAGGAGCGGCGGATGGTCCCCATCGCCCCGCATTCCATGCAGGCCATTGACTACCGACCCATGCGGCAAGCGGCGGCTCGCCCCAAGCCCGCCCCTAAACCAGCCTTTAAACCGGTGGCCTTCGAACCGGTCTCAGTGGAGCAAATGGAGCGGGAATTCCGCCAAGCGGGGCGCTCCAGCGGCGGCCCCAGTCCACTCGCAAGGCTGGCCAAGGCCGTTCAAAAGTGGATCGGTAAATTAAAGGAGGCGCTGCGCCGGAAAACGGGCCTTAAAAAACGGAAGCACCCGCGCAACGGCCAACGGGAGCAACACCGCAACCCCCACAAGGGCGGCCAGCAGGGGCACCAAAAGGGCTACAAAAATGGATCGCAATCGGGACCAAACAAGGGACCGCAGGCCGGAAGACCGGGACAGGAGCCGCGCTCCCATGGGGAGGGCGAGGGCCGCCGCCGCCGGCGCAACCGCAAATCGAACTCCGGGCAGCAAAACGCTGCTCAGACCGCAAAAGGTCCCTCCGGAGAGCAGCCCGGCCAGCACCGGCCCAGTGGAAACGAGGGCCGGCCGGGCGGAAACGAGGGCCGGCCGGGCGAAGGGCAGCGGCGCTCGAACCGCTCCAAGCGGCGGCGTTCCGGACGCCGGGACGACCAACCGCGCAATGGCAACGGGGATCAAGCGTAGCCACCATGGACGTCTTTCGCATCGAAGGAGGCCGACAACTCCACGGCACCGTTCAGGCCAGTGGCTCGAAAAACGCCGCCTTGCCCATTTTCGCGGCGACCCTGCTGACGGGAGCCAAGTGCCGGCTCAATAATGTTCCAAACCTAACCGATATTCATTTCATGGCGCGGATTCTGCGCCACCTTGGCGCCACCGTCACGCAACTGGAGCCCAACACATGGGAAATCGAGGCGAGCCGGATCGAGCCACGGGCCCCTTACGATTTGGTCCGCAGGATGCGTGCCTCCGTTTGCCTGCTTGGGCCGCTCGTCGGTCGCCTGCGGCAGGCCGAGGTCTCCCTTCCGGGAGGATGCGTCATCGGTCCTCGTCCTATCGATCTGCACCTCAAAGGGCTTGAAAAGCTGGGCTGCTCGATCTCTATCGACCATGGTTACGTTGAGGTCGACGGCAGCAGCCTACATGGGGATTACCTCTATCTGGGTGGCCGGCATGGGCCCACCGTCACCGGCACCGCCAACATGGTCATGGCCGCCGTCCTCGCGCCGGGGATCACCCGCATCGAGAGCGCCGCCTGCGAACCGGAAATCGTCGACCTCTGCCAGATGCTGGTCAAGATGGGGGCGCGTATCCAAGGCATCGGTAGCCACTACCTTAAAATCGAAGGGGTCAAAGAGCTGCACGGGTGCGAGCACACTGTCCTTCCGGACCGAATTGAGGCGGGCACCCTCCTCCTTGCCGGTGCCATCACCCATGGCCATGTGACGGTCGAAAACGTCATCCCGGGACATATGCGAGCCCTCCTGAACGCCTTTGATGTCATCGGCATTCCACTGGTCGTCGATCCGGATGGACGCCGGGTATCTGTCCAGCCCGCGGAGGCGCCACTGCGCCCGATGGAAATCATCACCCATCCCCACCCCGGCTTTCCGACGGATTTGCAGGCCCAGACAATGGCCCTCCTGTGCTGTGTCCCGGGAATCAGTGTCATCACCGAGCGCATCTACCCAAACCGGTTCATGCATGTCGCGGAGCTGTTGCGCATGGGCGCTGAAATTTCCATGGAGGGGGCCTCCGCTGTGGTACGAGGTGTGAGGGAACTAGTGGGGGCTCCGGTCATGGCCTCGGACTTGAGGGCCAGCGCGGCGCTTGTCCTCGCCGGAATGGCCGCCCAGGGAACCACCCTCATCCAGCGCATCTACCACCTCGACCGGGGATACGAAACGCTGGAGATCAAGCTCGCTCATCTCGGAGCCAACATTGAACGCATTCCGGAATCGGCCCTTGAAGGGGAATTGATTGAAACGGCCTGAAATGGACACTCCGGGCAAAGGCAAGGACTATCTGGACAAGGCCGCCCAGCGGGAGGAAACCCAGGACGCGGCCTTGAGGCCGCTTTCCTTCAACGATTTCACCGGCCAGCCCCTCACCATTGAGCGGTTGCGTATCATGACGGGGGCCTCCCTAAAACGGGGCGGGGTCATGGGCCACGTTCTACTGAGCGGTCCTCCCGGCCTCGGCAAGACCACCCTCGCCCACATCATTGGTAACACCATGGGCACGCAGGTCCACGTCACCTCGGGACCGGTCATTGAACGGCCCGGAGACCTTGCCGGCATGCTCACCAACCTCGGGGAAGGCGACATCCTTTTCATCGACGAAATGCACCGGATCCCCAAAGCGGTCGAGGAATACCTCTACAGCGCCATGGAGGACTACCGCATCGACATCGTCATCGATCAGGGCCCCAATGCGCGCTCGGTACGGCTCGATCTGCCAAGGTTCACCCTTGTCGGCGCCACCACGCGTCTGGGATTGCTCACCGCTCCGCTGCGCTCGCGCTTCACCCTCAACTCGCGCCTCAATTACTATCAGCGGGAAGACCTTGTCAAAATTGTCACGCGCAGTTGCGCGCTGCTGGCCGTCCCCCTGGAAAAGGATGGGGCGCACGAAATCGCAAACCGTGCCCGCGGCACGCCCCGCATCGCCAATAATCTCATCCACTTCGTCCGGGACTACGCCGACGAACGGGCCGATGGGGTCATTTCCGCCAAAGTGGCCGCAAAGGCCTTGGCCCTTCTGGAAATCGATGAACGGGGACTGGACGAGCTGGACAAACGGCTGATTTCAGTCATGGCGCGCCACTACAAAGGGGGGCCGGTCGGACTGGGCACGCTGGCCGTGGCCATCGGGGAAGAACAGCACACCCTTGAGGAAGTCCACGAGCCCTATCTGATCCAGGAGGGATACCTCCAACGAACGCCGCAGGGGCGGGTGCTCACCGCGCAAGGCTGGGAAATCAGCGGCTTCCACGCAGGCGATGCCGGTCAGTTGAACCTTCTCCCCTGAGCCAATCATGATCACCGCCCCGGAGCCAGAGCCCCTGCTCGCCGTGGAAGGACTGGAGGTCTCGCTGGGCACCCCCGCAGTAAGCGCGGTCAGGGGCGTCGATTTCAGCATGGCCGCAGGTGAAATTCTCGCTGTCGCGGGTGAAAGCGGCAGCGGCAAATCGGTCACCGCTCTGGCGCTCTGTCGCCTGCTCCCGCAACGGGCACAGCCCACTATTCGGGGCAAGGTGCAATGGGATGGTCAGCCGCAGAATCTGCTCCTGCTGCGCGAAAAGGCCCTGCGCTCGCTGCGGGGAAACGAAATTGGCTACATTTTTCAGGAACCCTCCGCCTGCTTCAATCCGCTCTTTTCAATTGAGGCCCATTTCAAGGAAATTCTGGGCCTACAGGGTGTGCCACGCCATGCCCAGCCAATGGCCATGGAGGAGGCGCTGCTCGCGGTGGGAATTGAACCGGACCGAAAAAACCTCCGCGCCCTACCCGCTGAGTTCAGCGGCGGCATGCTGCAACGGGCCGCCA
>JBEAQI010000059.1:0-3064 GCA_041163965.1 Verrucomicrobiota bacterium
GGCATCTGGACCTCGATGAGGTTGGCTCCCTTGAGGCGCACCACCGGTTCGGCCACGCCCAGTCCGTCGACCCGGTCCCGGATGACGCCGCGCGCGTCCTCCAATTGCTGTTGCCGGAAGAGGCGGTCATCGGAGAGGCTGGCCTCATCCACCTCAAAGGTAATGGCGACCCCCCCATTCAGATCCAGACCCAGATTGATTTCCCCCTTGGAGCGGCGCAGCAGCTCGGTCAGCAGGATATGATTTTTCTTTTTGAGGTTCCGTATGTCCTGCAGCGGGATATCGGCGAAGTAGAGGGAGAGGTCGATGTCCTCGTCGTCCGCAATGCGCAGAAGGGCGGTGTAAAGAGTGGCGTAGGGAGAGGTCGCATCTCCACCGGCCTCGGCGACTTTTTCGTTGGCCCTTACGACCAACTCCGAGAAGCCTTCCGCGGAGGCGCCGTTCTCTTCGTCGGGCGAGACGGCGACCTGATCCAAGAGGTAGGTTTCAAAATCTGTTCCCGTCGGAGGGGTGAATTCAGTCACGGCCCAGGCGGTGACCATGAGGGTGACGATCAGACGAAATAAGTTGGTCCCGTTCATTCAGTTGGTGTGCTAGGATTCTAGATGGTAAGAGGAGAAAGGTTTAGGAGGGGCGGTTGGTCCGGCTCAGGCATCCACTTCTGTATCCCGGGCAGTAATGGAATGTTTGAGAACGTCGACCCGGGTGGTGTCATCAATCTTGATCTGGAAGCGGTCTTTTTTGACATGCGTGATGATGCCACAGATCCCGCCGGCGGTGACAACGGCGTCTCCCGGTTTAAGTTCGCTGAGCATCTTGGCATGTTCCCGCTGCTTTTTTCGCTGCGGCTGGATCAAAAGAAACCAGAATCCCACCATAAGGAGGATGAACGGGAGCAACTGCATGAGGACATTTCCCTGGGCGGGTTGGCCTTGGGCGATAAAGAGGAAGTCAGTTTGCATGCGGGCGTTTTTGAATTGTTAAAAAAGGGGCACTGTGGCGCGGTGTGGTGAAGAATCAAGAATTTTGTCCTCAGGAGGCAATGGCGGCATAGGCGGTGGCGTCGAGGAGCGCATCGAGGTCAGCAGGATGGTCGGGCTGGATCCGAATCATCCAGGCCGCGCCAAAGGGGTCACTGTTGACGCTCTCCGGCGCATCTGGAAGCGAGTCATTGGTGGCGAGGACGGTGCCCGCGACCGGCATGTAGAGATCACTCGCGGCCTTGACGGACTCGACGACCCCAAAGGTCTGACCCGCGTCGAAGTGGTCACCGGTGGCGGGCAACTCGACGAAGGTGACGTCGCCGAGGCTGTTCTGGGCGAAGTCGGTGATGCCGATGGTGAGCGACCCGTCCGATTCCGGACGAACCCATTCGTGGTCTTTGGTATACCGCAGGGCATGAGGGATTGTTGACATGCCTTAGTTGAATAAGCCGCGGCCCCGTCTGACAATCGCAAAAGCGCTGCCGATGGCCTTACCCCTGAGCTTTGTGGAGGGGCGGGCGTTGCACCCGCAGGGGGACGCGGTCATTGCGGATCGCAACCGCGAGCGGTTGCCGTTCATCAAGGGCGGTGCGATCGACGAGGGCCGAGCCGATCGGTTTGCCGAGGACCGGAGAGTGCGCTCCTGAAAGGACCTTGCCACAAGCCGTGCCGTCCCTGTCGCAGACGGGGTAGCCTGGTCGTGGGAGGCGGCGGTCATCGAGAATAAAATGGATAACCCGCTGCCGGAGCCCCTCTGTCAGATTTTTGAGCAGTTG
The DNA here is from genome assembly GCA_041163965.1 of Verrucomicrobiota bacterium. Lineage (GTDB taxonomy): Bacteria > Verrucomicrobiota > Verrucomicrobiia > Opitutales > Oceanipulchritudinaceae > Oceanipulchritudo. The sequence goes on from JBEAQI010000059.1 coordinate 1,760, forward strand.
CTGGGATCCGACGAAGGCCTTGCCCGTTTCCAGCTTGGCGGCAAAGCCGAGTCCGGCGGTGAGCAGGTCGATTTCCTCGCTCAGTTCATGGCCATAGAGCGGAAAGCCCGCTTCCAAGCGCAGGCTGTCCCGCGCGCCAAGTCCCACAAGCCGCAGGCCGGCCTCCTTGCCGCTTTCGTAGATGAGGTTGGCGACTCGTGGCCCTTCGCTGGCGGGAAAATAGAGTTCCAGTCCATCTTCCCCGGTATAGCCGGTACGGCTGACGAGAATGCGGGTGTCGAGGCAGGCCAGCGGGGTGGCGTGAAAGCGTTTCAAGCCATCGAGAGAGTGGTCGGTGACCTTTTCAAAGAGCTCGATGGCGATGGGCCCCTGCAGGGCCAGCAGGGCGAACGAATCAGAGACGTCATCGACGCGGCAATCGAGGCCGGTGGCAAGCCGGCTGATCCAGAGGAAATCCTTTTCCCGGTTGGCCGCATTGACGCAGAGGAAGAATTCCTCGTCTTCGATCTGGTAAACGATGATGTCGTCCACGCACCCGCCATCATCCTGACATAGGATGCCATAGGCAGCCCTTCCAATGTAGAGCCGGTCGATGTCGCAACTCAGGATCTGGTCGAGGAATTCCCGGGCTTGCGGGCCATGGACGCGCAGTTGCCCCATATGGCTGACATCGAAGAGGCCGGCCTGCTGTCGGACAGCGAGGTGTTCCTCCAGAATGGAGGTGTACTGGACCGGCATTTCCCAGCCCGCGAAGGGCACCATCCGGGCCCCGTGGTCGAGGTGAAAGCCGTGCAGGGAAGTCCGTTTTAGGGCCGTGTTCATACAAAGACCCTTAGCGCATCCTGGGAAAATATCCACTCAAAGTGTGCCTGCCACGACAAGGGCGTTGACGGCCAGCGGAGAATTGTCTGCCTGTAATCTTCGGAGGGACAATGCGTTTGAGCCCTTTTACTGTGATGATCAAATTACGTTTACGATATGGAAGATGACATTCGGTTGGTGATTGTGGAGGACGACGACATTTTGCGGCAAAATCTCGTGGAGTGTTTGGATGCTCATGGCGGGTTCAGGATTGTGGCGGCTTTCGGAAAGGCGGAAGATTGCCTTGAGGTCACGGTTTGGGATGAGGTGGACATTCTATTGCTCGATATGGAACTGCCTGGCATGTCCGGGTTGGAGCTCATCGAGCGCCTCCATCAACTCAATGTGCCGACCAAGGTGGCGGTTTTTACCAACCATGACGACCGCCAACTGGTCTTTCAGGCGATTCAGATGGGGGCCCTCGGGTATGTCTTGAAAGGCAGT
>JBEAQI010000060.1:0-19996 GCA_041163965.1 Verrucomicrobiota bacterium
TGGCCCTTCGACAAGCTCAGGGCATTCGCCTGCGCTCCTGGCATTCCAAGCTCCCTTCGATAAACTCAGGGCTGGCTCGCTTGGCCTGCCATGAGCTTGTCGAATGGCGGAGAGGGAGGGATTTGAACCCTCGGTACCCTTTTGGGGCACACACGATTTCCAATCGTGCACAATCGGCCACTCTGTCACCTCTCCTTTGTGGAAAACGATGGAAAGGGCAGAGGATTGAAGCATTGCGCTGGGTTGGGCAACAAGAAAAAGCGGCCCTTGGGAGGATCAGGGAAGGAGGTGGGGCGATGGCGGTGATTTTTCCGGGAGGAGGCGGCTGAGGTCTTCGAGGCGGACAGGTTTGGCGATAAAATCGGCAAAGCCATAGGTGGCGCATTTGGCGCGGTCGTCGGAAGTGACGGCGGCGGTGAGGGCAATGATGCGCAAATGAGGGCTGAGGGCGAGGAGGTGCTGGGCGGTTTGGAAGCCGTCCATATGGGGCATTTGTAGGTCGAGAAGGACGATGGAAATATCGGGAGAATCTTTGATCTGCTGGATGGCCTCGGGCCCGCTGGCGGCGAGGCGGTGATCGAGGCCGAGGCGTTTGAGGAGGAGGGAGCCCACTTTCAGGTTGATGGCGTTGTCATCGACAAGGAGGATGGGAGGCAGAGAATTCTGAGGCGCGGGGCAGGGAGGAGCGGATTTTTCAGGACGTCTGGGATGGATGAGGGCGCCGGAGGAAAGGAGATTGGCAAGCTTCTGGCAGCGGGCGCTGTAGGTGAGGGAAATGATGGGTGGGAGGTTTGGCTGGCGAAGGTTGTTTTGTTGCCCCGGAGGAACAAGCAGGATGACTTTGGGCAGGGGATGCTGTTGATCCTCGGCGGAGAAATTCCGCAGGGAGGGGAGGTGCTCAAGGGAGGGGAGGAAGAGAAAGTCGAGAGGTGGGAAGGCGGTGGAAGAAAGCAGGGGATCGATGCGCGTGACGCGGGCCCCGTAGGCGTGAAGTTTGGCGGCATGGAAGGTGGTGGTGGGGGCGTCGGGGGCGATGATACCGACTCGTGGAGAGGGCGAAATGGGAGAAGGGAGCCAGGCCGGGCCGCGGGCCTTGGAACGGATCGTGCAGACAAAGGTGGATCCCTTGGAGGAGCTCTCGGTGAGGGAGAGGGATCCCCCCATGAGAGAGGCAAGACGCTGACTGATCGACAGGCCAAGACCGGAGCCCCCATATTTGCGGACGCTGGAGGCATCACTCTGGCAAAAGGCCTCAAAGAGGTGTTTTTGATCCCGCTTGCGGATACCGGGTCCGGTATCCTGTACGGTGAATTTTAGGAGGCCTTGCAGATGGGTTTCCTGGTGCCAATCGACGGAGACAAGCACATGCCCTTTGTCGGTGAATTTGACGGCATTCCCGACGACGTTGACGATGATCTGACGCATGCGGGTGGGATCCGTTTCCAGTTTGACGGGGACGGCCGGATCGATGCGGTGGAGCAACTCGATGCCTTTGCGGGCCGCGCTGATGGAAAAGATGCCCAAGGCGTTTTCAATGAGGGAGAGCGTGTCGGTTGTTTCCAGATCGAGGGTTAGCTTGCCGGCTTCGATCTTCGAGAAATCGAGGATATCGTTAATGATATTGAGGAGGCTTTCACCACTGGAGCGCATGACCTCGAGCAGTTCCCGTTGATCCTCGTCGAGGGTTGTTTGAGCGAGGACGGAGCACATACCGAGGACGCCATTCATAGGGGTCCGAATCTCGTGACTCATATTGGCGAGGAACTGGCTTTTGGTGACATTGGCGAGATCGGCCTCCGCGGTGAGGGAATTGGCCCGTTCGATTTCACGCGAAAGATTATCGTTGAGAGACTCAGCCCGTTCTTTGGCAGCGATGAGGGAAATTTCCATCCGCTGCCGTTGGAGGGCGATGCCGAAGCCTTTGCCGGCGGCACGTAAGATGGCAATTTCACTGTCATTCCATGATCCTGTGTGGGCCGAATCAAAGGCAAGAAAGCCCCACATTTCGTTGTCGATAAAGATGGGGATCCAGAGGATTGAGTGGATGCCCTGGTGCCGCGTAAAGGCCTGTTGGGTCGGATTCAGCTCGGTCGTATTGGCTTGGACAAAGCGGTTGCGATAGAGCGCGTTTTGCCAATCCTCAAGATCGGCAGTCCACTCCACGATGGGAGAAAAGCGCTCGTTTTCGCGGTCATTCAAGTGAGGAGGGGCCCATTCATAAGCGAGGGCCAGTCCTTTGTTGCCGGAGCGAAGGATTCTTTCCTCGTATAAGCTGGCACGATCGAATTGAGCGGACCACCCGAGGGCGGCGAGTCCCTCTTGAATGGTGGATTGAATCGGGCGCTTGAACTCCAAAAGGCGAGAGAGCGTATCGACGAGACCGGTGAGGAGCCGGTCCCGATTAAACAGGGCCTGCTCCATTTCCTTGCGGTTGGAGATATTGAGGATGACGGAGGTGACAGCGGTGAGGGTGCCGCTGGGATCGCGCACGGCCCGGACCGAAATATCGCCCCAGAAGGCGGTTCCATCCTTGCGGCGCAACTTTCGTTCGACACGGTAGGCGTTGATGTGCCCACTGAAGAGGGCCTGCTGCATGCGCCGACTGTCATTGCGATCCTCCTCGTCGGTCAGGTCAAGCGGGTCCGGTCGGTCTTCCTCGACGTATCCGAAGAGGGTACGCCAGTGCTCATTGACCCGCTGAAGGGAGCCATCGGGGCCGATCACGGAGATGGCGAAGGCGCTGTTCTCAAAGATGCTCCCGAGGATTTCCTGCTCTTTTAGCAGCGTTCCGGCTTTTCGGTTGGCCTCTTTGAGAGACCGGATCACGATTGCCATCAACGAGAGGGTGAAGAGGATGCTGGCAAGGAGCAGGGTGGAGGCAGGCGATGGCCATGGAAGCAGTTGGCTGAGGCTGATCCAAGCGAGCAGCAAGGTCGTCGCGAAGATCACGGCGGCTGATTTCGCAGTGAAAGACGGCATGGCGTAAATAGTCTCTTATCGTGGCCCCATGAAATTGCACGCCCAAAGTGGGCTGGTCGGATGGCATGAAAAGAAAGGTAAAAGTTGCCATCCAGGACACGCTCTCCTAAGGTGAACAAATGTTGAGAGAGCGGCGGCGGATTGGATTCTTCGGGGGCAGCTTTGATCCGGTGCATGACGGCCATCTGGCGATGGCGGAGAGTGCCCGTGTGGCGATGAATCTGCATCAAGTGATTTTTGTTCCGGTGGCTTCTAATCCGCTGAAGCCGACTGGACCCGAGGCGAGCGCCCCTGACCGGGTCGAGATGTTGCGGCTGGCGCTTGGCGAGCGCAGCGGATGCAGCATTTGGGAAGGCGAGCTGGAGCGGGAGGGACCCAGCTATACCTACGACACGGTCCGGCATCTCGAGCAGGTTTATCCCAATGCCCACTTGTTTTGGATCATAGGGGCAGACCAGCTGAGCGGGTTGCGCGCCTGGCACCGGATTGAGGAGCTGGTGTGGCGGACCGATTTTATTCTGATGCGGCGCCCCGGGCATGAGCTCGAATGGCCAGGTATTCCCGGGCTGAGGTTGTTTCTTGTTGAGAACGAAGCGTGGCGTATCAGTTCGACCGAGGTTCGGCTGGCTTTGAGGGCCGGCCAAGCCGCGCGGTTGGTGCCGGCCTCGGTAGAGACGTACATACGCGAGCGTGGGCTTTATGGGGGCCACAGGAGTTGATGGCAGGAAGGGTTCCGGGTGGTGTGGTCCTGCCGTGAAAGGCGGAATTGGCGTGTGGCTGCAGATGCGTGCCTTTGGCGGGACCCTGATAATGGCGGATGAGGGCTGCCTCTCCGGTTGACAAGCCATTGGAACGTGCCGTACCTTCGCATTCCTTGAAGATGAATTCCTCTGCATGCCACAACGACCGTTAGACCCAATCCCGTCCATTCCCTCCATTTTACAGGCCTGCGTACAGGCCCTTGATGACAAGAAGGCCGAGGACATACGGATCATCTACGTTGGGGAGGTTTCATCCATCACCGATTATTTCGTGATCGCGACTGGGACCAGCAATCCCCATCTCAAGGCGATGGCCCGTGCAGTGGAGGCCGTGCTGGATACCGCCTCGGAGCCATGCACCGTTTCCGACGCGCGGGATGAGAGTGGTTGGGTGGTGGTGGACGGCTATGCTTTCATGGTCCATCTCTTTTCCAAGGACACCCGTCGGTATTTCAATTTGGAGGGCCTTTGGAAGGACGGTGTGGATGTTCCGGTGGAGGACCTTGTCGCCGCCCCTGTTCGTGTTTAGGCGACGCGTGGAGAGTGGCGGAATCCCAGGGCGCGACAGGTAATGAAGTCGACTCCGCATGTGCCCCTTTCCCTTCAGTTAACGTCCCTATTGCGGGACGATGGGAAGGATCTGACAGTGGGCGTGATCGCGGAGCGCATTGGGGATCGCGGGTTCGGGATGTTGCTGGTGGTGCTGTCCCTGCCTAGTGCGTTGCCAGTTCCCGCTGCTGGGTACAGTGTGCCCTTTGGCATGCTCCTGATGGCTTTGGCGGTGCAGATGTTGACCGGGTGTGCCCGTCCGGTGATTCCCGGCCGCCTGGCGCGGGTGAGCCTGTCGGGACAATTCGCGGCGAAGGTGCTGAAGGCAGCAGCTTGGTTTCTTGAGCGAATCGAGCTGTTGGTCCGGCCACGGATGCGGTGGATCACGTCTCGCCTTGGGCAACTTGGGATGGGGGGGCTGGTTTTTCTCATGTCCCTTCTGATGATGGTTCCGATACCGCTGACGAACACGTTCCCGGCGGCGGTGATATTCCTCATTGGAGTCGGCCTGACCGAGGACGATGGCATTTTTGCGCTGGGGGCCTGCCTGATTGGCGCAGTGGCGGTGCTCTTGTATGGCGGCCTTGTGTATGCCATCGTCGTCCACGGTCCCCAGGTTGTGGACCAAATCAAGGGGGCGATCCTCGCCCTGATCGGCTGATCAGGCGGCGGCCTATTTTTCGAGGAAGAGTCCGCAGGAAAGGGGCGGCACAAAGAGCCCATTTCCACGCCTGCAAAAGTGAGGCGTGCCCAGAACAGGATGTCCCCAGCGCTCCGTGTCGGCGATTTGGACAAACGAAGAGAGGTCGGTCTCCGGCAGGTGGAATTCCGCGTATTCAAAGCCCGGATTGACGACAAAGAAGAGCCGTTCCGGGCCCAGTTGCCGACCGGCGTTGAACAGGATTCCGAAGCAGGGGTCGGCGGTGCCGGTCAGGACATAGCCTTCCGGAAAGGTGTCGAGCCGCAGATACCGGCCGAGCGGGCCGCGGCGAAAGGCGATCCACTCGCGAAAGTAGGCCACCGTTCCCGGATACTCCGACATGCGGCAATAGGGGATGGCGTTCAAGTGGCCCTGAAGGTAGGTGTTGTGGGCGCCCCCTTTTGATTTCAACATATCCATGCCGCTGGCGATCATGGGAATCCCGATCGAGCTCATGAGGATGGCGACTGCAAGGTGGGTGCGGCGCCGGTCGTTGGCGGTGGGTCGGTGACCATCATGGAGCGGATTTTCGGTGATGCGGTCTATCCAGCACCGGTCATCGTGGGAGGCGAGGTAGTTGACGGACTGGGCCGGAAAGCGTGACCAATCCGGTGCGGAGCCGAGCATGGCGTGCCGCAGGGCACCGGTGTTGCCCCGCAACAAAATGTACTCACGGACCGTTTCACGGTAGTGGTCATTCCACGACGCAAATCCCGTTTCCCGCAATTCCTTGCCGATATGAGCCCGGAAACTCCATGGCTCGGCAATGAGGATGACCTCGGGGCGGACCGCCTTCAATTCCTTTTCCAACCATGCGAGTGTTTCCCGCCCGATGAGTTCGCCGAGGTCGAAGCGGAATCCATCGACACCGTAAGCCGTGATCCAGTGGACGAGACTGTCGCGGATCAGGCGCCGCGCCATGGGGGTGGAGGCATCAATGGTGTTGCCGCATCCACTGAAGTTCTCGTGGTGGCCGTCCCCGGTGAGGAGAAAGTAGTATTCACGATCCAAGTACTGAAGGTAATTGGGTTCGCCGACGTGATTGTAGACGACATCGAGGATGACGGCGAGACCCTTTCTGTGGAGTGCTTCGACAAGCCCCTTGAATTCATGGATCTGGGTGAGGCGCGTCGGGTCGGAGGCGTACTGGCTGGCTGGCGAAAAATAGTTCACGGGCATGTAGCCCCATTGGTATTGTTCCCGGTCGGTGGCGTCGTACTGGTGGACCGGCTGAAGTTCAACGGCATTGACCCCCAGTTTGGAGAGATAGAAGTCATCCGTCTCGACGTAGTGACGCAAACCGTCGAATCCGAGGCGCTGTTCGGGGGATAGCGGGACGGGGGCATGGGCCGACAGATCCCGCACATGGGCCTCGGCGATGATCAGGTCGTGCCAACGCGGCGGGGTGAAGGGCTGTGGCGGAGTCTCGAAGGCGACGGCGTCATCGACGACGATGGCCGGACCCTGTGGCCCGCAGGTGGCCTTGGCGTAAGGGTCGAGGACGCGGAACTCCGGGTTGAAGTAGCCGACTTCATTGCTTTCGAGGCCGCGGATACGGTAATGGTAGTAGGCTCCGTGAAGGTTGCCATCGAGGATGGCCTCCCATACAAGGCTTTCCGTGAAGCGCATCCGGATGGGGGGACCCTCCGGGCCGTCATGATCGGAAAAGACGTAGAGATCAACGCGAGCGGCGCGCGGGGCGAAGAGGCGGAAGGCGGTTTGGTTGCTCTCGACGTTGGCCCCGAGGGGCGAATCCGTCTTCAGACTCTTGAGGAAGATGCCCGGGCTGAGTCGGATGGATTGAACAATGCCATCGATCTTGAGAAAGAGGTGCCTATCCTCGCTTTGGCTGAGCGGGAGGGGAAGTTCGATTTTGAAGAGGTGGGCGCCGCTGCGGTGCGGGCAGAAGAGGTAATTTTTGATACCGAAAGCATCGACATGGACATTGGCGGTGTCTTCGGGGACTTCGATCCACTCGTCGGTACCGGTGACAAATTTGAAGGTGGCGTCGGGCAGCCCGGCCAGTTCCTGTTCCCGGATCCGGAGGGTATGGCATTGCCGTCCCCGCACGAGGCCCGGGGAGAGCCGCCATTCGCGGTTGCCGATGGCGGCTTCCCATCCATTGAAGCTGCTGGCGAGAAAGAGTCCGCGGCTTAGGTCGAGGCCTCTGGTGAGGGAGGCCGGCAGGACAAAGTGGATATGACCGTGCTGTTTGAAGTAGCCGCCATGAAGGCCAAACTGTTCCGGCTTGAGCCGTTGGATGCGCTTCAGGGGAAGTTGGTCCTCCCCCCAATAAAGCGGCGGCGGGGTGCGGTCTTCCCAATCCCTGCTGAGGCTGACCAGAGCGGTAGTCAGGGAGGTCCATGCGGCCCAGATCAGCTGGTGTTTCTCCGACAAAAGTGTATCCATCCACGGGGCAGGATGTGTTGGTCGCTCGGGCTGGCAACATTCGATTCCAATTTGCGCCACTTGACAGCGGCGCCCCCAGCTTCTCACTGGAGACAATGGGATCCAGAGTCCGAAGTGAATCGGTGTTGGTGGCTCTTTCAGGGGGCGTGGACAGCGCTTACGCTGCTTGGCGCCTTGCACAAGAGGGCCATGTGGTGGAGGCGGCCTACATGAAGAACTGGATCAATGAGGAAAACGTGATCGGCGATTGCCCGTGGCAGGAGGACATTGAGGATGCCCGGGCGGTGGCGGCGCACATTGGAATTCCCTTCCGGGTCCTTAACTTCATGGATGACTACCGCGAGCGGGTGGTGTCGTATCTCGTGGAGGGATATGCCCGCGGCTTGACGCCGAATCCCGACGTGATGTGCAACCGCGAGATGAAGTTTGGGGTGCTGCTCGATTGGGCCATGGAGCATGGGTTTGGAGCGGTGGCGACGGGCCATTACTGTCGCCGGGTGGAAGGGCCGGAGGGTCCCGAATTGCATGAGGGGTGTGACACCAACAAGGATCAGAGCTACTTTCTCTGCCTATTGCGGCCCGAACAACTGGAGCGGGCCAGGTTTCCGGTGGGCGAGTTCGAGAAGGCCCGGCTGCGCGATTTGGCGCGGGAGGTGGGGCTCCCGAATGCCGGGAAGAAGGACAGTCAGGGGATTTGCTTTATCGGGCAGGTCAAAATCAATGATTTCCTTGAAAAGTTCATTCCAGAGCGGCCTGGTCCGATTGTGAATCTCGAGGGGACACAGTTGGGGGAGCATCGCGGGCTGCATCGGTACACGATTGGTCAACGGCGGGGAATCGGGATTCCCTCCAACACCGACAATGAGTTTTATGTGGTCGTGGCGAAGCGCTTGGAAACAAACGAGCTGGTGGTGGCGTTTGAGAGCAGTCATCCCGATGCCTTGTGGGATTCCGAGGTGGTGCTGCATCATTTGTCGTGGCTGACACCTCACCCGCCTGCCGTCTCCACCCGTCTGGAAGCCAAGGTGCGGTACCGCGATCCCCGTGTCCCGGTTCTCTTTGAGCCCGGGGCGGACGGCCAGCAGGCCCGGCTAAAATTCGAAGTCCCGCAGCGCGGTTTGGCGAGCGGTCAAGTCTGTGCCCTTTACGTGGGGTCACGGGTTCTTGGGGGCGGGGTTTATTGTTGAGCGATGGCGCTCAGGCTGGCGGGTCGAGGGCCCGTTGACGCGGGTTTTCCGTTTCCACAAGCAGACTCGAGGCGGGGAGTTGCACTTGCATTTGCCGGCCGAGGAATTCGAGAAAGACAGCGACCCGCTGGTGCGCGTCTAACTGGCCCGCGATGATGGCATTGAGATCCTTGAAAGGGCCCTCGACAATGACCACTTCCCGGCCCGGGCTCAGCACCGGAGAGGGGACGTCCTTGAGGTCCTGTTGGTCGAGGCGAGCCTGTATGGATTCGATGAAGGCTTCCGGGATGCGCGGGACACGGTTCCCGAAGGCGACAATGTCACGGATGCCTCGGACAGCTCGAATGCGGCGGTAGTTTTCCCTCAAATCCGTATTTACAAAGACATATCCCGGGAAGAGACATTCCACAAAATGAACGAGTCCGCGGCGGGTTTTCTTTTCATAGCGGATGCGCGGACAAAAACTTTGCAGTCCGCATTCCCGATGCAGGAAGAGGGCCGCGAGGTGTTCTTTTTTGGGAAGGGCCTTGAAGCAGTACCAGCCCGGTTCGCTCTCCAATATGGTTGGCATGGCGGCTGGCGGTTTCAGCCTTTGCGGACCCGAAGCACGGCGGTCTCCCCCGAACGCTGAATCAGAAGGACAACCTCTGTGGAATCGGGGTCGGTGGCGGCCTCGTCGAGGAGGGTGGTGGCGGTCTCGAAGGCCGTCACGGGTTGTCCCGATATTTCGAGGATCCAGTCCCCTGATTCAAGTTCGGCGGTGGCGGCGGGGCTGTTGGGGCGGACGAATCCCACCACCACGCCACGCACGTCGCGGTGGTCGTGGCGGCGCACGATGGCATCGAAAACGAGGAACTCACGGATCGATAGTCCGAGGTCGGGGACGTAGTGGCGCGGGCTCTCTTTAAGGCTTTTGGGGGCTTTGGCGGGAACCACCTCGAGTTCCATTTCCGCGTCGCCACGCCTTATCAAGAGTTGGAATGGCTGGCCGATTTCCTTGAGCATTAGCTCCCGTTCGAAGTAGGTTTGCAGGACCGAATCCGGCTTCAAGGATGGCAGGGTCTGGCCATTGATGGCGAGGATCAGGTCGCGATCCTCGAGACCAGCGGCGGCGGCGGGAGTATCCGGAAGCACTTCACTGATGACCACCACCCCTTGACCAGTGAGGCCCATGAAGCGCGAGGTTTCCTTGTCGAGCGGTTGGGTGCCGGTGACGCCGATCCAGGGCCGCTGCGAGGCGGTTGGGCTGGAAGGAACACGCTGGGCGACCTCTTCGAGGAAGGGGGTGGCGAGCAGGAACATGTGGGTTTCGTCGGGGTTGATGATGTTGGCGCGGAAGAAGTCATTGCCGATCCACAAGTTTCGTTCCATGGGGAGGGCGCGCCCGGCCCAGCCGCAGAAGCGGCCGTCCGCGAGGAAGACGGGCCCACCCGGGACGGCGACCTCAGTGGTGGCGAAGCCGGTGTCCAAGGGGAGCGGGTGAATGGCGGAGAGTTTGCCCTCGCGGTAGTAAGGAATATAATCAAGATCTTCTGCGGTCAGGCAGACGCCCCAGACCGTATCCCCGATTTCAGGCCGACCGGTCTCAAGGGCGGTGATGGGAATGAGGTGGGGAGCGGCGCTTTCCCAGTCGTCGATCCGGAGGTAGTGCCAATCATTCACCCAATCCTGGCCGAGGTAAGTGGCGCTGAGTCCCCGGTCGAGCGGATTATTTGCGGGAAAGACCTCAATGGACCGAATTCTGTCGGGCGGGACCCAATCCGGAAATTCGGAGGGCAAGCAGACCAACAACCCATCATCGGAGACCAGCAATCCCACCGCATCGCCCGCTTGCCGATCAATTTCCCGTTGCAGGAAGTACTCCACCCGGACAACCGATTTGCTCTTTTCGGCGAAGGCATCAGCCCGTGCGGAGGCGGCGTGTAGTGGTGCCCCCATTATGAGGGCTAGGGTTCCTGCGATCACTTTCCACATGTCAGTGGAATACACGAGGCAGGCGGACCAAGGCAACACTTGACCCCATTTTTTCTGCCTGTTAAGAGATTGATGATGAGTGAATCCGTTTTGCTTGTTTTTCTTTATGCCTCCCTGACGGCGGTGGCGACGGGACTCGGGGCCCTGCCATTCTGGTTTTTCAAGCACATCGGGAAGCGCTGGTTGGGGTACAGCAACGCGGTGGCCGCGGGCCTGATGCTGACGGCCAGTTTCACTTTGATTTTTGAGGGCATGGCGTATGGCCTTTGGGGGACGCTTCTTGGGGTGACGGTGGGACTTGTCTTCATTTATTTGACGCATGCCTGGTTGGATGGACGTGACAACCTGACTCTGTCCAGCCTGACTGGGGCGGACGCCCGCAAGGCCCTGCTGATACTCGGGGTGATGACCTTGCATTCCTTTACGGAGGGGGTTGGAGTGGGGGTTTCTTTCGGGGGCAATGCCGATCTGGGCATTTTTATCACCGCCGCCATCGCGATTCACAATATTCCCGAAGGGTTGGCCATCAGTTTGGTGATGATTCCCCGTGGGATGCGGGTGGGGACGACGGCGCTGTACTGCATTTTCTCGAGTCTTCCCCAGCCCTTGATGGCGGTTCCAGCTTACATGTTTGTGGAGACCTTCCGGCCGGTCCTGCCGGTCGGGCTTGGATTTGCGGCGGGGGCTATGATCTGGATGGTCTTTTCCGAAATTCTTCCCGAGGCCAATGAATCGACGCAGTCGCGGCATATTGGTGCAATCATTACCGCTTCTATTATTGCCATGCTGCTGTTTCAGTCTTATCTAAGGTAATCAAGCTCTTATTTGATTATCTAATCCCTATGTCTAAAGACTCGATTCGCGCTCTCATACAAAAATACAACCGACCCGGGCCCCGCTACACTTCGTATCCCACCGCGCTGCAGTTTTCGCCGGTGGAGCGTCCCCATGAGTGGCTGGAGGAAACCAGCGAAGCCAGCTCGCCCCTGTCGTTATATTTTCACCTGCCATTTTGTGAATCCCTCTGTTGGTTTTGCGCCTGCACGACGGTTATAACCTGCAACCGCGACCACGCCGACCGCTATCTGGAGGCGCTGGAGCGCGAGATGGACTTGACGCTGCCCTATTTGCAGGCGGACCGGCGCTCCTGCATACAGCTTCATTTTGGAGGAGGATCGCCCAGTTTTCTGACGCCGGAGCAGTTGGACCGCCTCTGCCTTGCCATCAAGGCCCGGTTTCAGTTTGATCCGGCGGCGGAGATCTCCGCGGAACTCGATCCTCGCACCTTGACCGCTGAGAAAGTGGAGGTGTTGGCGCGGCATGGATTTAATCGCGCTTCCTTCGGGGTGCAGGATGTCAATCCAATCGTCCAGAGGGCGGTGCACCGGATCCAGCCCGATGCCATGAATCGGCAGTGTGTCGATTGGGTTCGCGGAGCCGGTTTCAGCGGTTTGAATGTGGATCTCATCTATGGCTTGCCACACCAGAGCGTGGAGTCCTTCCGCGAGACCCTCCGCACCGCCATAAGCTACGATCCCGACCGTCTGGCGGTCTTCAGCTATGCCCATGTCCCTTGGGTGGCGCCGGCCCAGAAAATACTGGAGCGATCCACCTTGCCTGAGCCTGAGATCAAGTTCGCCATGCTCCTCGAGACGATCGAGACTCTAACCGACAACGGGTACACGTACATTGGGATGGATCACTTCGCAAAGTCTGGCGATGATCTCACGAGGGCCCTTCACAGTGGTGAATTGCATCGTAATTTCCAAGGATACACCACGAAGGCGGGGTCTGAATTGTGCGGATTCGGAATGTCCTCCATTTCCATGAACCGGTTTGCCTATCGTCAGAATGCGAAGGAGTTGGAGGCTTGGCATGCTGAATTAGAGGCTGGGCGCCTACCCATGAAGAAAGGGTACCTGCTCTCTGGTGAGGATCAACTTCGCCGTGAGCTGATCATGGCCATCATGTGTTCTGGAAGGATTCGGTTTGCCGATTTTAATCGGCGGTTTGCAATCGATTTCAAGACGCATTTCCACGAGGCGTTGCTGGCCTTGGAAGAGCCTGCCGCGGATGGTTTGGTTGATTTGGCAGAGGACGGGTTTGGGGTGACGGAGCGCGGCCGTCTGCTGCTGAGAAATCTGGCGATGCCCTTTGACGCGTATCTCGAATCCAGCCCGCGGCGCCACGCCAAGACGATCTGAGGAAGGGGCGAGTGGTGGGATCTGGCAGCGAAGCGCGTGTGGAAGTGGAGACCCTTGTCATTGGGGGTGGCGTGACCGGTTTGGCGGTTGGTTGGCTCCTTGCGGCGAAGGGCGAGCGCGTGCAGGTCTTGGAGCGGGCGGACCGGTTGGGTGGCGCGGTTCAAACCGAGGAGTGTGAGGGTTATCTCTGCGAGGCCGGTCCCAATTCAATGCTGGTGAAGTCTCAGGAGGTCTGGGATTTGATCGACCAACTCGGATTAAGCCCATCGAGGGTTGAGGCCAACACCGTGGCCAACAAACGCTTTCTTGTGAAATCCGGGCGGGTGGTGGCCCTGCCTCAGTCCCCATGGGGCGGGCTTCTGACACCCCTGTACGGTCCCATGGAGAAGCTCCGCTTGTTGAAAGAGCCCTTTGTGGGACGTTCCGAATTGGCGGATGAGTCGGTGACCAGCTTCGTGACCCGGCGGATGGGGGCGGCCTTTCTTGAATATGGGATATCCGCCTTAGTGTCGGGAATTTTCGCGGGGGATCCGGACCGGCTTTCGCTACGCCATGGGTTCCCGAAGGTATGGAATCTCGAGCAGCAGTATGGGTCCTTGATTGGAGGAGCGGTCCAGCTCAAGCGCGCGCGCGCGCGTTCCGGAGAAGTCCCTTTCAAGAGCCGCATGGTTTCCTTTCGGCGCGGTCTTGGGGAGCTGACCGCGGCGCTGGCCTCTCGGGACGGGTTGGACACTGCGACGCGGGTGGAGGTCACCGCGCTGCGGCGCGAGGCCGGCGGTTGGGCGGTCGATGCCGGGGCGCGTCGCTACCAAAGTCGTCGACTGGTCTTGGCGACCCCCCTCGGGGCTCTGGCCGGACTGCCCTGCGAGGCGAAGGTGCGGGAGCAATTGGAGCGCATTCCCCCGATTGACCATCCTCCCTTGTCAACGTTGGTGTTGGGGTTTGATCGCGGTCAGGTGGGGCATCCGCTGGATGGCTTCGGGGTCCTCTTTCCCCGCTTGGAAAGGCGTTTTTGTCTTGGGTGCATTTTCTCCTCGACCCTGTTTCCCGGGCGCGCGCCAGAGGGAAAGGTCTCGTTGATGTGTTTTGTGGGGGGGGTGCAGCAACCTGAGAACGGCCGCCTGCCGACGAGCCGTCTGGTGGAAGCGGTGGTGGAGGATTTGCGCCCGCTGCTTGGCTTGCGGGGGGACCCTGAGTTTCACGCCCACACTTTCTGGCCGGCGGCCATTCCCCAATACAACGTTGGGCATAGTGCCTTTCTGGCGTCCTTGGAGGCGGTCGAGTCGGCCGTTCCCGGGCTGCATATCCTTGGGAATTTCCGTGGTGGGCCGGGCTTGAATGACTGCCTGCAGAGCGCCCTGCGGTTTGCCGGGCATTGAGTGGTTGGTCTGTTTGCGGAGTCGCTTTCGATGGCCGGTAGGTGGGGGAGGGTCTTTCCTATTTGCGGCAGGCGCTTGCGCCGTTCAGGGAATCCGATTTTATGGGGGGATGCGTTCATTTATCTGCTTCCTCCTGCTTTGTACCGGCCTCTCTGTTCGTTCCCTTCTCGCCGCGGATGGGGCGGATGCGAGCCCCTCCAATCCTGAGCTGCGGGCGTTTTTCGAGGCCTCCTTTGAGCGCGAGCTCAGAGACAGTCCGATGTTTATGACGAGCCTTGGAGTGAAGGACCGTTATGGTGAGTGGGATGATTTTTCCGATGCCGCGTCAACGGAGGCCATGGCCCGCGCCGCGGCAGATCTGGCCAGTTTGCGGCGCCAGTTTGATCCGGCCACCCTATCCGCGCAGGATCAGCTCAGTTATCGCCTGTTTGAACGCCGCAAAGAGGCGGATATCGCATCGTATCAATGGCGCCTACATACCTATCCGTGCAACCAGATGTTCGGGTTTCAGTCCCGTATTCCCGCATTCCTCATCAGCTACCATCGTGTGGACACTCCCGATGATGCGGTTGCTTACATTGACCGGTTGAACGGCGTGGGCCTGGCCATCGGGCAAGTGATCGAAGGGCTGGAGAAACGGCGGCAGCTGGGTGTCTTGCCGCCCCTTTTCGTCTTTGCGCACGTATTGCAGGACTGCCGCAATCTACTTGTTGGAGCACCCTTCGAGCAGGACGGCGTTTCCCCCTTGATGGAAGATTTTTCCCGCAAGCTGGCGGCCCTGTCCCTTGAGCCGGATCAGCGCGAGGCCTTGCTGGAAGCGGCGCGGTCGGCACTTTTAGAATCGGTTGGGCCGGCCTATACGGCGCTGATGGCGACCCTTGAGTCCCATCGTGCTCTAGCCAGTGACGATGCCGGTGTTTGGAAGCTGCCACGCGGGGAGGAGTACTACGCGCACTGTCTGCGTCAGATGACCACCACGGACCTCAGTGCCGAGCAGATCCATGCTATCGGGCTGCGTGAGGTGAGTCGCGTGCACGAGGAGATGCGGTCCATTATGGAACACGTGTCGTATTCCGGCGACCTCCCGTCCTTCTTTAATTTCCTCCGTGAGGACGACCGGTTTTACTACCCCGACACCGATGCCGGGCGCGAGCGTTATCTTGCGGAGGCGACGGCCATCATCGACCGCATGCGAGGGGATCTTGACCGCTTTTTTAAATTACAGCCGAAGGCGGCGATGGAAGTCCGCCGGGTGGAGGCTTTCCGCGAAAAGTCGGCCGGCAAGGCCTTTTACATGAGGGGCTCTCCCGACGGCAGCCGACCAGGCATCTACTATGCCAACCTCTACAATATGCGGGACATGCCGGTTTATCAGATGGAGGCCTTGGCTTTTCACGAGGGGATTCCCGGGCATCATATGCAAATTTCGATTGCTCAGGAGTTGGAGGATCTGCCCCGGTTTCGCAAATTTGGTGGATACACCGCCTACAGCGAGGGCTGGGCCCTGTATTGTGAACGGTTGCCGCGCGAATATGGGTACTACGCTGATCCCTATTCCGACTTTGGGCGGTTGGCGATGGAGTTGTGGCGGGCGGCTCGCCTTGTCGTGGACACTGGACTACACCATTACCGTTGGACCCGCGAGGAGGCCATCCGCTACCTTGAGGAGAACACACCGAATTCACCTGGTGATTGCCGCAAGGCGATCGAGCGCTACAGTGTGATGCCGGGCCAGGCGACGGCCTACCAGATCGGGATGCTGCGCATCCTTGACATTAGAGAGGCGGCCATGCGCGCCTTGGGGGACCGGTTCGACATACGCGGCTTCCACGACGTCCTCTTAGAAAACGGGGCTCTTCCGCTCGAGATTCTGGAGGAGCGCGTACAGGCCTGGGTTTCCCTTGAGGCACGAGGAAATTCCTGAAACACGGTAGGCCGGCCGCCTCGCATAAGGTCGGCGATTTCACGGGTTTAGCACTGCTGAAAGCAGCGCTGGCGCGTTTGCGGAGAGAGGGATTTCCTTGTCAGCATGGGCGATCCCTTCTACTGTCCACAGCCTAATGGCGAAGAAGCTGGTATTCAATAACACCGTCCTCCGCGATGGCCACCAATCACTTGCGGCGACGCGCATGACGACGGCCCAGATGTTGCCCGCGCTAGCGTCCCTTGACGCGCTGGGCTTCGGAGCCTTGGAAACATGGGGTGGGGCGACCATCGACGCGGGATTGCGTTTTCTCGGCGAGTTTCCCTTTGACCGGCTCGATGCCATCAAGGCCGGGACGCCCAAGACCCCGCACATGATGCTGTTGCGCGGCCAAAACATCGTGCAATATGCCAATTTCCCGGATGACGTGGTGGAAGCTTTTGTGAAGATGGCGGCCAAGCACGGGATGGATATTTTCCGGATTTTCGACGCCCTGAACGACATGCGGAACATTGCGACCGCGGTCAAGGCTGCGAAGGCGGCCGGCAAGCATGCCCAAGGGGTGATCTGTTACACTTCCAGCCCAGTCCATTCCGTGGAGAGCTTTCTGCAACTCGGGGAGGAGATCGAATCCCTTGGGTGCGACTCCATTTGCGTGAAGGACATGGCGGGGCTGATTCCTCCAGTGACGGCCTACGAGATCGTGAAAGGCTTGAAAAAGCGATGCCGGATACCGGTCAACATTCACACCCATGAGACGGCTGGACTGGGCGCGTCCACCTATTATGCGGCGATAGAGGCGGGCGTGGACATGATAGACACCTCGATTACCCCTTTTGCGAATGGAACCGGCCAGCCTGACACGGTGCGGATGTTGAGCCTTCTAGAAGGCCATCCTCGCAAGCCTTCCTTTGACCTCGACCTGCTGACCAGCTTGAGGGAGCACTTCACAAAGGTCTATGCCGAGTTGGGGGCCTTCACGGCCCACAAAAACGAGGTGGTCGATTCTGATGCCCTCATTTATCAGGTTCCAGGGGGAATGCTGAGCAATTTCCGCAACCAGCTCAAGGAACAGAAGATGGAGGATCGGTTTGAGGAAGTATTCGCGGAGATTCCGGTGGTCCGAAAGGCCCTTGGGTGGATTCCGCTGGTCACCCCGACCTCCCAGATTGTCGGTGTTCAGGCCATGCTGAATGTGAAATTTGGCCGTTGGGAGAACTTCAGTCCGCAGGCCATGGATATTGCGCTCGGGTATTACGGGCGGACCCCGGCCCCTGTCGACTCGTCGGTGCGGGACATCGCCGCCAAAAAGAGTGGAAAGGACCCGATCACCTGCCGTCCGGCGGACCTCGCGAAACCGCGGATGGCGGCCATCAAGGAGGAGCTCCGGGCCGCAGGGCTGCCATCGGATGATGAGCATGCCGTGATTCACGCAATGTTTCCGCAGGAACTGAAGAAATACTATGAAGCGAGGACATCCGGTTCGCCCGAGTCGGCTTCGAGCGTGGAGACCAAGCCAGCCGCGCCGGTGCGGCCTGCGGAGCCCTTTTCCGTGTCACCGAATGCGCGGGAGGTGCGCCTGACGATCAATGGCAAGCCGTATGTGGCGCAGGTCGAGGAAGTGGCCGTGACGCCGTAACGCTCCCGCTGATCCACTTCCAGAAGTGAGAGGACGTCGAGCGGTGCGGCGAAAAGGCCGGGTCAGAAATCCATTAGCCAGACTTTCTGCTCACCAAAACTTTTGAGGCGGACCGCGAGGGGTTTGACGTTATGCGACTCCACATTGGGGACACTTCGATCGATATAGGTTTTCCCAGCTGGGCAGACCCCGCAGAGGCGGCTGGCGAGATTGATGGGCCGGCCGATGTAATCATTGTCGATGGAAATTTTGCTGGCGAGTCCGAAGCCGACTCCGGAGCCGATGCCATCCGGAGCGCCGTGGGTGAACTCCGGTCCACGGATCAGGTGCTGCCATGTCATGGGGAGCGTTTTTAAGCCGTGCAGGCAGGTATCAATGGCGATGGCCCGGTCCTTTGAGTGTGTTTGCCAGACGGCGAGGACGCCATCCCCGAGAAACTTGACCAGATCGGGCGGGTAGCGCTTGAACCCGTTGCGGACCATGTTGTAGAAGGCCGTCATGAGGCCACAGGCATAGGGCGACTCAATATTGGGCTGTTCGCAGAAGGTCGAAAAGCTGCGGATATCAATGACCGCGGTTAGCACCTCGCAGGGCAACCCGTATTCAATTTCCGGCTCATCATCCTCTTCAAAGGAGTAGCCGTTGTAAATGAAGTCCTCGAACTGATAGAGGAGCAGTTTGTTGTCGTTCTCGCTGTGAAAGTGAAGGCCCATGGGCTGGAAGTCGTGCGTTTCCGGGAGGTACTCCATCTTGGCGTTGCCGTAGTCACCCGGTTCGCTGAGCGGGGACAGATAGTAGCGTGCCACGTACCGGCGCACCTCGCCGCCGTGGTGGGCGACTTGTTTGAGGACGGCTGAGACATCCGACTCGTCCTCGCAAATCGGGCCATGGAGTCCGTCCAGAGAATAGAGGAGAGCTTTATATTTGGGGTGTATGCGCAGGTAGTGGCTGCAGATGTCCCAGAAGTCCCGGAAGTCCAGCCCCGGGATGGCGTAGTGACGGTGAATCAAGGCCATGACAAAAATGCGATGGGGTCACCATCGACACAATCTGAAGCCGGCGCAAGACCGAAGCGCAGGCCGGTGAAGGATCGTCTGGATCAGGCTTGGCGGGTTCGTTTCGCCTTGCGGTGTTCCTGAAGGACAAGGCGGAACATATGGGTGGCGATGTAGAAGACACCGGTCAGACAGAGCGCCGTGAATCCCGCCCAGAAGTAGGCCCAGCGCGGGTCATCGACCGGCACGAAGGGCAGGAGGAGTCGGGTGAAAACCGCCCAGAAGGTGAAGGCCAGGAGGATGCTGACGACGATGAACTTTTTCCCGATGTATTCCTGATAATGGTCTTGGGACATGTCAGGGGACGTTGATTATCGCAGGTGGGTTGTCCACCCTTTTTTCAGACCGGCTTGATTGTGCCGCCGCTTTTCTGGAATTGGCGCGGGCATCCGCGAAGAACCATTGTTGGACGAGGCCGCCGGCCGGTCCAAAATGGAGTCTGGCAAAGGTGGCCAGATGGGATCGAGACCAATTGCCAAGGTCGGGGTAATTGCAGCGCAAGGCCCGGTCAATCCACGTGTCGACCGGGAAGGTGTCGGCCCTGCCAAATCCAAAAAGGAGGACACAGTCGGCGACTTTTGGACCGACACCGGGCAGGCGCAGGAGCCGCTCCCGTGCCTCGGCGGTCGGAAGGGGCAGCAATTCTGCAAGGAGCGAGGGGTGGTCGGTAAGGCGTCGCGCACAGGCGAGGACATAAGGAGCGCGGTATCCCAGTTGGCAGGCCCGCAAGTCCGCCTCGTTGGAGCGGGCGAGGGTGGCCCAATCCGGCAGGGCATGGAATGGTGTTCCTGGAATGGTTGGGCCGAACCGTTGCGAGAGCGCCTCAAGCATGCCCCGGATGTGCGGAATTTGTTTATTGGCGCTGCAGATGTAGGCCAGCAAGGTTTCCGCAGGCGGTTGGCGCAGGATCACCACCCCGTGCCAGCGCTTGGCCAGTCGGGCCACCACCGCATCACTCGAGAGGGGCAATTTTCCGATCCACTGCCGATGCCGATCCAGACCCAGGTAGTCCAACACGAGCGCGTGATCCTCCGGGCCGCCCCACATGGCTGTCTCAAGGCCGCCATCGTGGGTGAGGCGCAGGGCTGCGACAGATTGCTGCCATACGCCGATCCAGGCATCTTCCTCCGGGAGGGAGAACCACCTGAAGGCCTGGCCTCCCAGAAGGGTCTCGCGGAGCGACTCCAGCGAGAACGGATGGTCGGTGGTCAGCCGCCTCCAAGCGGGAAGGGTCAG
>JBEAQI010000061.1:0-3101 GCA_041163965.1 Verrucomicrobiota bacterium
TGCCATTGAATGGCGATATTGAGGGCGCTTATGTTGTCCTGAGCAGCGGGGCGGCGCGCGATTTTGCGGGCGAGGTGCTGCAGGTGTACCGCAAGAGCGGGGCGGCAGGTGCTGCGACGAGCTATGCCTTTGTCGGGCAGGTCCGCGCCTTCACGGATCCCCGCGGGGTGGCGACGGCGCTGGACCGCGCCCATTCCCTGATTGGCGACCAGACGCCTGAGCTGACCAGCGCGGTGGAGGCCCTGCTGCAGGCCCTTGAGATCGCGGATGAGTCCAGCTTTACGAGTTTGCCCGAGATGCTGGCGACGCTGATCGACATGGCCCGGTTCGATGGTGAACTGTGGGAGAACCTTCGGATGCTCGGGAAGCGCTTTCCCGGGGTGGCCCTGGCCAGTGGGTTTGCGTACATGGAGGAGTCCAGTGGCGAATTTACCTATGAGTTGCGCTGGGGCGAGGACCCGATGGACCCCGCTGGGGCAGAACTCGTCGTGGGGCGGGTGACGCTCGACACGGCGGTGCCGGTCAATCTACCTGCGCCGACCGATCTGGTGGCGATGCCGATGAGCGATGCCCGCGGGGATCGGGCGGTGCGCCTGCGCTGGGCAAGCCCGGAGGCCCTACGCGCCCTTAGTCCGAAATTTTTCGGCTATCAGTTGTACCGCATTCCAGCGGCCGTCTATGATTCAGAGGGCTATGCGGCCACGCCTCCCACCGCGGCAGACATTGCGGCCTATGCGGTGAACGAGAATCCCATTCTGACGGACGAGGAAATGACCGCTGCGGAGGCCGGAGTGGGACCCGGTTCAGCGCTCGATTCGGCGATGAACACCCGCTTTGGGTATCCGGCGGCGTGGAATAGTTTCGCGGCCTCGGGGGCGGATCCGTTTCCGGCCGATCTTGGAGTGGCCCGGACCAGCCGCATCGCGGCGCAGATTGCCTTGGATGCCCAGTTGGCCCGGTTTCATACGATTGACGATGGGGGCGAGGCCGAGACCGGGACTGGATTCGTGGCGGGGGACGTCTACTATTACTACGTTGCGGCGCGCGACTTGCTCGGGGCCAGCGGCCAGCTCTCGGATGCGCGAATGGTCGTTATTCCATCATTACAACCGGTGAGCGCGCCGGAAGGGGTGCGGATAGACAACCAATATGAGTTTTACGGCTTGGAACAGACGCCGGCCCGGCAGCAGCGCCTTGAGCTGACATGGGAGCCCTTGCGGGATGGGTCTGGTAATCCTCGCGCGGATGTTTACTACTTTGTGTACCGCTGGACGGTGGCCTCCCAATCGGCGACTTATGCCGAGTATCCCTTTGGGGCCGGCTTCACCCAGTTCAATGATCCCAGTTACAACGAGGCCTCATTTTTCGGCCCGGCTGGGCCGATCGAGGTCGGGGTTGTGGCCGGGCCGGCTGATCTCCTTGGGTCGTATGACGCGACAAGCGGTCGATATCGCTGGGCGGACCCTGACATCACTGAGGCGTATCAGTCGCGAGCATTTTACTACACGGTACGGGTGGCGAGAGACAGCGGCACCGGTTTTCCCGTTTTTTCCCCCTCATCGGCACCGGTGCGCGGGGTCCTGCGCGACCGCGTGGGGCCGGAGGCGGCGACTGGCCTGACCGTGAAGATTCCATGCTATGAGATTACGATGGCATGCGCTTCGATTGATCGCAGTCCCAACGATCCTACGCCGGTGATTGTCCGCGATGGCGATAACGTTCTGTTTCGGGTAAGGGCGACGACTGCTCAGATCGGCTATTTTGAACGGGCCGATTTTTATTACAAGCCGGCCGGGGCGGACGGAGCAAAATACTATCTTGGCAGTGCCCCATTTGAGAGTGGCACGGCCCGGATCATGCGGATGATTCCGTACAGTGACAGCATAGCCGGACAGGTCTTCTGTCGCGCTTATCTGAAAAACGGCGTGCCGGGTCCAGAGTTTGCCTGCGATGTTTCGAATCAGGAAAAGTCTGACATTGAGGCAGCGTTTACGGCGACCCTGGTGCTGAGTTGGCCCCTCGATTCGAGTGATTCATGTGGCGATATCTTTTTCCCTGTCGATCCCGATGGGGCGGTAGTCTTTCCCGAGCTGGAGATTATTCCTGCGGCTGGGACATATGGGTATCGCGTGTACCGGTCGGTTGATGGTGGTGAACTCGAGTTGTTAGGGACCGGCGAGCAGGATTCCCAGACAGGCGCTTATTCAACGGCGGTGGCGATAGTCGAGAGTGACACCAATCTTCCGGCCCTTGCGGAGCGTATTTGCTATTACTATCAAGGGTTTGATCAGCATGGAAACGCTGGTCCGCGCCAGCGCATCGGCTGTCTCCAGATGGGAAACAACCTCCTTGAATTGCCGATTCCCGAGATCACGCGGGTACGGCGGACCACTGGCAGCACGGCGGCCAATCCCGGGTTTGATCTGGCATGGTTTTGTCCACCGCAGGGAGTCGAGCGGTTCGACATTCTGGTTCGCGAGGCCGGTGGGTCGCTGCCGGACAACTTGGATGACTACGACATTTCCAATCCGAGCCTGCAGGTTGACCACATGGACTTGGAGCCCTACGTCTACCGCGACGAGGATGGGGTGGATTGGCGCGCATACCGCACGGCACGGCCGGTGCAGGTGGAGCAGACGGAGGGCGAACAGGGCCTGTACGCCATTTCGATTGGCAACATTGAGGCTGGATATGATTATGTGTTTCGGGTGCGCGCCCGCGGGCACGGATTTGAGCTGGAGGGCCAGATCGGCGCCAAGCGTGGCGAGCCCAGTGAGGCAGTGACGATCTCATGGGTCGGGGCGACGGACCTGCCGCCTGAGACCTCCCCCGATGTGCCATGGCCGGCGCGCGGGATCCGGGCCGCACGGCCGGTTGGCACAACGGCCCCCGACGCGGTCCTTTCAAACGGCCAGATTCGGCCCGTTTTTCTCGAGATCGAAAGCGGAGCTCAGCCCGTCTACACGGGGGTCGGGATTGAAGTGGGGCAATTTATCATCACCTCGCCCGATCCCAGCTACGAGGTAGCTTCCCAAGGTCGCGATAAAGAACCATTGAGCTGGGTCATCGGTGTGCCGGTGGGGGATACGGCGAATTGGGAG
>JBEAQI010000062.1:0-3912 GCA_041163965.1 Verrucomicrobiota bacterium
ATCATCAGGAATTTCCTATTTGAAATCTGCGGGTTGTCGGGCGACTGGACAATGGCGAGTTACATTGACCAAGCCATTCAACGGATTCGGTCCACGGTTGGCGATCGCCGCGTGATTTTGGGGTTGAGTGGCGGGGTGGACAGTTCTGTGGCGGCGGCACTTATTCACCGGGCCATCGGGGACCAACTCATTTGTGTTTTTGTGGATAATGGGCTGTTGAGAAAGGACGAAGTCGCGGCGGTGGAAAAACTGTTTGGCGACAATTTCCATCTCAATTTGACGGTGGCGCGAGCGGCGGATCTCTTTCTGGATCGATTGGAAGGGGTGACCGATCCCGAACGAAAGCGCAAAATCATCGGAAATACCTTTGTGGAGGTCTTTGAATCCGAAGTGGATAAGATTGGTGAGGTGGATTTTCTGGCGCAGGGAACGATCTATCCGGACATCATCGAATCCGTGCCAATTGGCGGAAATCCGGCCGCGCTGATAAAAAGCCATCACAATGTGGGAGGGCTGCCGGAGCGGATGCGATTGAAGATATTGGAACCATTGGACCAGTTATTCAAAGATGAGGTCCGGCGGCTTGGGGAAGAGCTGGGTTTGCCCAAGAGTGTGGTGTGGCGCCAGCCTTTTCCCGGTCCGGGCTTGGCTGTCCGGGTGATCGGAGAAATTACGCCGGAGCGGTTGCGAATCCTGCGCGAAGCTGATTCCATTCTCATCGAAGAGATGAAGGGTGAGGACCTCTACTATAAGGTTTGGCAAAGCTTTGCTGTTTTTCTTCCCGTTCGTTCCGTTGGGGTGATGGGAGATGAGAGGACGTACGAATATGTAATCGCGCTTCGGATTGTTGAAAGTGTGGACGCGATGACTGCCGATTGGGCCCGGCTTCCGCATGAATTGTTGCAACGTATCTCCAACCGCATCATCAACGAGGTCGCTGGGGTGAACAGAGTCGTTCTCGACATTTCCTCGAAGCCTCCGAGCACCATTGAATGGGAATAAGGCAGTCTCGGCTTTGAACATTTTTCCTTTGTCTGCTTATTGCCAGCTATGAAGGTTTTTTCTGCGTCTGACCCCCTGTTCCAAAGGAAGCTGTCCGCATTTATACGCGAGGAGGGAGGAGATGCCCAAATCCGGGAGACGGTCGCCACTATACTTGAGGAGGTCCGGACGCGAGGTGACCGAGCGGTTATTGAATATACTCACAAGTTCGATGGATTTCGCTCTCGTCCCTCGGAACTGAGGGTGGATATTGGCGAAATCAAGGCCGGGGAGCGCACCCTGACCCGCGAGGAGCGCCACGCGATCAAGGAGGCTATTCGCTGCGTAACCGATTTTCACCGCCAGAGTCTGCCAAAGAGCTGGGTCAAGCGGAATCCGCATGGCGCGAAGGTGGGGGAGAACTGGTACCCTTTGGGGAGGGTTGGGATTTATATTCCAGCGGGGAGCGTGCCGCTGGTTTCGACGGCCGTTATGACCATTCCGATTGCCCGTTTGGCGGGCGTCCGGTCAATCGCTGTTTTTACCCCAGCTGGTCGGGATGGGAGGGTGAGTCCCCAAATGTTGGCAGGGCTCAGCTTATGCGGAGCGACGGAGGTTTATCGGGTGGGTGGAGCGCAGGCTATTGCGGCGATGGCTTTTGGGACCCGCTCGATCGCTCCAGTCGATAAGGTAATGGGACCGGGAAACGCCTTTGTCGCAGAGGCACAGCGACAGGTTTTTGGCAAGGTGGGCATAGATTTGCTGCCCGGTCCAAGTGAGGCGATGCTCATCATGGATCAAAGCGCCCGCGTCGAATGGGTGGCGGCTGATTTGTTGGCCCAAGCGGAGCATGGGAGTGGTCGGGAGCGTCTTTACCTTGTTCACGCCGATGCGAAACTTGCCGAGGCCGTTTGTCGGGCTGTCGAGGAGCAGATCCCCCGGTTACGGCATGCCGCGGCGGTTCGGAAAGTCTGGGCCACGCGCGCCGCTGTTATCCAAGTTGAATCGATGGATCAAGCGGTGGAGGTGGCCAATCACATTGCCCCCGAGCATCTGGAGCTACACCTCGATAAGACAGAGCGAAAGAAATGCATCAAGGGAATCCGGACGGCGGGGGCGATTTTGGTGGGGCACGATACTCCCACCGTGATTGGCGACTTCACAGCAGGGCCGAGCCATACCCTGCCAACGGCTCGGACCGGCCGGTTTTTCAGCGGTCTCAAGATCACTGATTTCATGCGTCGCAGCAGTATTGTGGAATACGATGCGGGTTCTCTTGCCAAGGCGCGGCAGACGGTCCGCGTATTTTCCAACTTGGAAAATCTTGATGCCCACGGTAGGTCGATGGAAATTCGCTTTGAATAAGAATGACTGACCGACCTTCACCCCTTCAGCGCCTTGCTCCGCACTTGCGTGGTCTTCAGGCGTATGTTCCAGGTGACCAGCCTCAGGGTTCGGGGTGGATCAAGCTCAACACTAATGAGCTGCCGTATGATGTTCCCGCCTCGGTTATCGAGGCCATTCAAGGGCAATGCCCCGCTCTTAGGCTGTATCCCGAACCCACCTGTCGATTGTTGAGAGAGCATCTTGCCACCATGAACGGCGTTTCTGCGGATGAGGTCATTGTGGGAAACGGTTCCGACGAGATTCTAAATTTAGTGGCCCGTGCTTTTGGAGCTTATGGAAAACGCGTTCTCCAGACCGATCCCAGTTATTCCCTTTATCCGGTGGTAACGGCAATTGCGGGTGGAGAGCTGGTTTCGGTACCGTTTGCCGCGGATTTCGCATTGCCGCTGGACAAAATCATCGAGGCGGCCGCTGACCTCATATTCCTGACCTGCCCGAATGCCCCAACCGGTGTTCTGTTTCCTCTGGAGCAGATCTTCGAGCTACTGGAGGCGTCGCCTGGTCTGGTTGTGGTCGATGAAGCGTATGCGGAGTTTTCCGGCCAGTCGGTGCTTCCATTGCTGAGGGACCATCCCAACCTGATTGTGACCCGGACTTTTTCTAAGGCCTACGGGCTGGCGGGACTCCGGGTTGGGTATGCCTTCGCGAATCCTGTTATAATTTCCGTGTTGGACCGGATGCGTGATAGTTACAATGTGAATCGCCTTAGTCAGGCTGGAGCCCTCGCGGCCTTGAATTGCCAAGATTACTACGATCGCTGCGTGGCGCGGCTGTGCCAGACGCGGGATCACCTGATCGACCGGTTGCGTGCCTTCGGCTGGCATGTGTATCCATCAAAAAGTAATTTTGTCTATGGAGCCCCTTCGGATGAGAGCGGGCGGGCATCCTTGGAGCGCGCCAAATCCCTTTTTAACCACTTGAAGGAGAATAAAATCCTCGTGCGTCACTTCTCAAAGCCTGCATTGACAGCCGGTTATCTGCGGATCACGGTCGGCAAGGAAGACGAAATTGAACAACTTTGCAAAATCATCGAGGCATGGAATCCGTAAGAATAGGCGAGGAGCATAGAACGACAAAGGAGACCCAGATCACCTTACGGATCAATTTGGACGGAGTCGGGGAAACCCGTGTCTCGACTGGTATTCCCTTTTTTGATCACATGTTGGACCTTCTTGGATGCCATGGGCTGCTGGATCTGGATGTGGCTGCCAAGGGAGACCTTGAAGTGGATTATCATCACACCGTTGAGGATGTTGGTCTGGCCTTGGGGGGCGCGCTCAAAAAGGCTCTGGGAGACAAATCTGGCATCGAGCGCTACGGATCGTTTGTGCTTCCCATGGATGAATGCCTGAGCCGTGTTGCCCTTGATCTGGGGGGGCGCCCATTCCTTGATTACCGAGTACAGCCGGAAAATGCCTACGTCAGGGATTTCAACATCCTTCTGGTGCGCGAATTTTTTCAGGCGTTTGCGAATGCGGCCGGTGCCAATCTGCACATTGAACTGTTGCACGGAAATGAGCCGCA
>JBEAQI010000063.1:0-6103 GCA_041163965.1 Verrucomicrobiota bacterium
CTCTGTTTCCTGATCAGGGGGCGGTGACTTCGCCAGCATGGATGAGGGCGAAGGACCCGTCTTCCCGTTTGAGGCGGAGCGAACCGGTCTGGGTGATGCCTTGGGCGATGCCTTGGATACCATTGGCGTTGACGCTCTGGCCGCGGAGCCAGTCGAATTCGTCCCATGAGGCGGCGATATCGGGTGGATCGGCAGCGAGAAAATCCGTGAGCGCGGTGGCGAGGACTTCCGCGAGTTGATGAGCGACCCGGGAGAGGCTGAGTGGGTTGTTCAGTTGAAGCGAAAGGGAGGTGGCGGTAGTCCGCAGTTCCGGAGGAAAGTCCATGGAGCCGCTATTGACATTCAGGCCCAGTCCGATGGTGAGGTCCCGTGTCATTTCCGCATCGATACGCGCCTCAGTGAGGATACCAGCCAGTTTTCGTCCATGTACAAAGACATCGTTGGGCCACTTGAGCATGGCAGGGAGGCCATAGGTATCGCGCAGCCATTGACAGATACGCACGCCGGTCCAGAGAGTGATGGTCTGAAGACGCGCGGGGGGCAAACTCGGACGGATGGCGGCACTCACATAGAGGTTTTTTTGTGGCGGGCTGTGCCAGACGCGACCGCGGCGGCCGCGGCCGGAAGTCTGTTCGGTGGCGAGGATGAGAAAGGGGGCCGGAACGCCAGCGGCGAGGGCGGCCTCGGCGAGATCATTGGTACTGGTGACGGAGGCGTGCGCGGTGAGGGTCTTGAAGAATGGGATGGGCGTGTCCAACAGGAGCGCCTTGAAGAGAATAGGATGAAAGGCCATCGGTTCCTCGCGCAGGGCATAGCCCCGCTTGCTGGCGGAGTCGAAAACAAAGCCGTCGGCCCGCAGCGCCTCGAGGTGCTTATGGACACTGACGCGGGAGAGGCCGAGAGCGCGGGCGATGGATTCCCCCGAGACATAGGTCCCGGGCGGGTGCAGGAAGGGGACGAGAATTTCAGGGTTGGGCTGCATTGGTTAATCCTCGGCAATTCGTTTAGGGTGCATGTGTATGATGTTCATCGGGACCGCCAATGCCATCGGGATCGGGTCTCGGGGTCCATTGTAGACGGGTTTTAGGATGACCGACACCCGAAAGCAACCCCGATACCGATGGCGATTGATGCCGCCAGTTTGAGTATTAGATTCAGATGCATCCCATAAGGCCTGATTGAAGGAGGCAAGCATAAGGAAAGAGGCGCTTGAGACGGTATTTTTGATGGAAGTCAAAACGCACAACAGGTCGTTCCTGTCGATACAGGCAACTGCTATCCAAGAGGATCAGGGAAAGCATCCTGGGAAATGGGGCTCCAGGGCGCAAAGAGCCCCCCCTTCTTGTCCACCTGTTGCTGGTGGGCGAGCTTTTCGGTCCCGTGAGACGGGATACGTTTAAAAAGCTGAAGCCGTGTACTGATTCCGTCGGCCTCTTCGAGGACGGTAAACGCGTGTCCCTTGCAGTTGGACAATCAGCCAATTTCGCGTGGTCCGACCCGAGGGTTTATGCTTCGACGACGGTGATGTGGTTCAGGCGTTGACTTTGAGGCCATCGGCGGAGCCGGGGATCGGCGGGGTCTCAGCGGGCATGAGAACCGAGTCCGATTCAAAGTCTTTCGGGGAGGGGGCGAGTTGCAGTGAGTACAGCGGCGAGTTGACATTTTCGGTGAGGTCGATCCAGCGCACGATCTGACCGGTGTAGGCCGAGATGCGGGCTCCAACGGCGCAGAGCGTTGACTCCGCCACCGCATGGGCGTCGTTGCGATAAGGACCTGAGCCAAGGACGCCCTTAAGCAGGTCGACCTGCTCCTGTATCTGGCCACTCGGGTGTTCCTGTTGAAGCGACGGCAGATCGGGCGAATCGCCGGCGACCTTCGTGCCTTGGGTGAAGCCTTTGGAGCCCCTGAAAGACTCCCCAACCCGGTTGTAGCAGCCGGAAATCTGTCGGCACTGGCTGAGAATGTGGACGCCATCCCCGTAGTCGAAGTCAACGCTGAAAAAGTCGTACTGGTTGCCCGTTTCCCGGCGCGCGCGTCCCCCCATTCCCAGAAAGGCCCGAGGGGGTCGGCCCATGAACCAGTTGGCCACATCGATCTGATGAATATGTTGTTCGACGATGTGGTCACCTGACAGTTCGGTGAAGTTGAGCCAATTGCGCGCGAGGTAGAGGGCATCGCTTTGGCCGTCCTTGCGGGGCGAGATCCAGGGAACGCGGCCATTCCAGTAGATCGCGCCGCCAAGAATATCGCCGATGGCCCCTGCCGCTATTTGCTGATACGCGGACCGGTAGGCCAGGTCATAGCGCCGCTGGGTACCGGCGACGATGTTGAGGCCCTTCGATTGGGCCAGCTCCCCGATGGCCATGATGCGCCGCGCGCCGACCGGATCGACTCCTACCGGCTTTTCCACAAAGCAGTGCTTGCCGGCCTCGATGCAGGCATCCAAATGGAGGGGCCGAAAGGCTGGTGGGGCCGCGGTGAGGATGATGTCGGCATTGGATTCCGCGACTCGTTGATAGCTGGAAAATCCGGCGTGGCCACGCTCCGCGGGGATCTCGAACTTTTCGCAGTAGGCTTGGATCCGGTCCTCGAAGACATCGGCGACGGCGACAAATTCGACCTTCACATTGAGGAGGGCAGCGGCGTTGAGGAAGGATTTTGTAATGGCGTTGGCGCGGCCACCCGAGCCGATGATGCCCAACCGGACACGGGCCGCGGCGGGGGCGGACTGCCCGCGGAGCACGCTGAAGGTTGATAGGCTGGCCCCGGCAAGGGCCGCGGATTTTACGAAGGAGCGTCTATTCATAAGGGACTTTGTAGGGGAGTGATAAAGACGATGTTTTGCTGGAAACAAGCTGTGGGGAGCACGAGGCTTAAGGCTTTGGGGCTTTCTGATTCAGGAGCAGATCCAAATCGGAGGGGGTGCGGCTCGGCACTCCATTGGGGGGCACGGTGCCCCCGGCGGTCCAGTACAGACCGTTGAGCACCACTTTGCGAAAGTCGTCGTGCTGCCAGTTTTTGTGGAAGTGACCGCCGGTGAATCCGAACCCACGGCCCATCGTCTCCGGGTGGACACTGGCCCATGCCACGACTTGCGGCTCTCCTTCTTGAACGGCCTCCATGACGGCCGGATTGCTGCCCCGGAGCGGGTCGGCGGCGCGCTTGGTGAGGGTCTCCAACTGCGGCAGGGCCGAAAGAATGGGGGTGACCCCTTCCATGTCCGGGCGAAAACGCAGGTGATAGTACCACTCGTCGAGAATGGAAAAGGGACGGACCCCGTTGGCGACCGGATGGTCCGGAAGCGACTCAAAGGAGGCGGTCCAGTGCGGGTTGACAGACCAATTGACCGAGAAATAGCCGCCCAGCCAATCCAGGAAGGTGTCACCAAGTTTGTCCGGTTCCACTTCCGTGGCGAAGTGAATACAGGCCACGCCCACGCCGGCCTCCGTTAACCGGGCCAGCCTCTCCTGATGCTCGAGAGCCATGTGATGTGTGTAGCCGTCGCAGTACATCACTACAGCGTCCGGCTTGTCGTATCCGACCCATGGTTCCGGCCATGCGCCCTCTGTGACGACCTGCGCAATGACGTCGAGTCCACTTTCGTTGAGCGAACGGGCCAGCAGGTGGCAGCCCGCATGATGCTCGTGGGCGCCTGGGGCATGGCTATTCTTTCCCGCCAGAAAAAGAATTTCCTTTTTGTCCTCCGGTTCCAGAACGCGCAATTCAATGTCCTTGAAGCGCACTTCCATGGGCGGTCCGCCATGCAGTTGGAGGGCGATCAGGCCCTTGGAAAGCCGCTCTTCCGAGGACTCAGAAAATTCCGCGGTGAGAACACCATTGATAAACTGCAGACAATGGTTTCCCCGGGCGATGATGTGGTATTCGTTCCAGTCATCAGTCCGGACGGCGGCCAGGATTTCCGCATCATCCCCCAGCAGGGCGACGTTCGTTTTATCGTTTTCCGTTTCACCGACGACCGTCTTGTGCCCCCGCGTGGCCAGCATTTTTTTGTACCGCTCCCCCCATGCCGCTCCCGTCCATTGATTATCGGCCGAAAAATCCGCCTGATATCCGCCGATGCGCCATGGGTCATCCCCAAGGACAAAGCTGCGGTACTGGATGCCGCTGTTGTGGTTGCGCAGACGGAATTTAATCTTCAGCTCAAAGTCCGCGACTTCCCCCCCTTGCCAGACGAGGAAGGTGTTGCCCTGGGTGGGGACCTCAGCGGTCGTTTCCCCGACAATGGCGCCGTCCTCGACCCGCCAGAATCGCGGATCACCATCCCATCCGGCCAATGTTTTCCCGTCAAATAACGGGACAAACTCAGCACCATGCAGTGAGGCGAGCAGCGAACAGGGGAGGAAAGCGGCCCTTATGAGGGACCATGCGGTTTGAAGCATCAGTTTCATGACAGAGAGGATGGGTTGGGGATGGGAGTGTGAGCAGCTTGTTGCCATTTCTGGCGAAGCAGGGCAAGGCCCTCGCGGGCCATGGTTTCCGAGGAGGAAAAGAGCGGTCGCCAGAGGCAAAGGGCTCGGGCCATTGCCGGATCCTCCGGAGAGAAGCTTTCAATGATGATGTCGCCTCCGTAGCCAGTCGCGGCAAGGCTGCCGAGAATGGCTGACCAGTTGATCTGACATCGATGGAGTTCACCACGATGATTGGCGCTGGCATGGAAGTGAGCAATGAGCGGTCCGTAGGAGGCGATGGCGCCGCAGGAGTCCTCCTCCTCGATGTGCATGTGGAAGGTATCGGCATGCAGACGCAAGGCAGGGCTTCCCACCGCCTCAACAAGCGCCGCTCCCTGCCCGAGGGTGTTGACGCAGTCCGTCTCAAAGCGGTTGAGCGGTTCCATGGCGAGGGTGATTCCGGCCGTCTCCGCCGCTTGGCAGATTGGCCGCAGACGCACCGCGAGGAGGGACAGCATTGCGGCGCGCTCGTCCGGACGCAAATTGAGGGTCTGTCCCGTTTGCGCATAGAAG
Organism: Verrucomicrobiota bacterium; assembly: GCA_041163965.1. Lineage (GTDB taxonomy): Bacteria > Verrucomicrobiota > Verrucomicrobiia > Opitutales > Oceanipulchritudinaceae > Oceanipulchritudo. The sequence continues at coordinate 4,983 of JBEAQI010000063.1, forward strand.
GGACCGCAGACCACCCGCGTGCCAAGGGATGCCGCAAGGCGGATCAGGCTCATCAGGTAGTCAGCCGCACAGGCCGCTTCCTCGGGGCGTCCACGCAAATTCCTTCCTGCAGTGAACATGCCGCAGAGGACCGGTTCCGTGAAGCCGTTCTTCGTCAGCGCTTCCTGCAGGCGTCCGATGTCAATGGCCTCCGGGTTACCGATGGCGAGTTCAATGGCTTCCGCTCCGCAGGCCCGCGCCTTGCCGAGGACAGGCCCGTCCTGATTGCCAAAGCTGGAGGTGAAGAGAAAGGTATTCAGGCCAAACCGCATTATTCTCCAATTGTATCATTCGGCGCCCTTTAAAGCTTGGAAAATCTGGTCAATCCTGTGTATATTTTAAGCATGGTGGCAGATGCCTGTTTGTCTTTGGATCCAGCGGCCTACGATGCGGCGAGTGTGATAGCCGTGTTTGCGGCGCTGGACGACGTGTATTTCTTCATGAAGGACCGGGCGGGGCGGTTTCTTGCTGCTAATCCCTTGCAGTTGAAGAAGCTGGGCCTGAGCACGGAGAGCGAACTGGTCGGCAAATCCGATCACGACTTCTTTCCCAGTTACATGACGGCGCGGTACGCGGAGGACGATGCTTGGGTGATCCGGACAGGCCGCCCCATTCTGCGGCGGGTGGAAGTGGTGGCGGATCCTGATGGATCGGTGTCCTGGCATGTGACGACCAAATTTCCCCTGAAGGACAGGAGCGGGAAGTGCGTTGGCATCGTGGGTTGCATGCGCGACTTTGAGCGAGCTAACAGTGTCTGGCGGCCCTATCGGAGAATGCGGGCCGTGAAGGAGTTCATTGGCGAGCACTTCGGGGAAGGGATCACGGTGGCTGATTTGGCGGCTGTGGCGCATCTTTCAGTGAGCCAGTTTGAGCGGCGATTCAAGCAGGTCTTCGATGAACGTCCGGCTCGTTTTTTGATTCAGTACCGCCTCACCCGCGCGAGCCAGCTATTGGTCCATTCAGACTTCAGCATCAGCGAAGTTGCCCAGCGGGTCGGATTTTATGACCACAGCCACTTTACGCGCGAGTTTAAGGCTCTTTTTGCAATGCCGCCGGGCCGATATCGCCAGCGGCACCGCGCT
>JBEAQI010000064.1:0-2783 GCA_041163965.1 Verrucomicrobiota bacterium
GTCCCCGAGGCCTCCATTGAGGCCATTGTGGCGAGGCAGGCGATCGGACGTATCGGGGAGATGCGGGATGTCACCAATGTTGTTGATTTCTTTGTGCGTCCCGAGAGCGATTTCGTGACGGGACAAGTTGTGTATCTCGGAGGGATCGGCTGAGTGTCCACGGCGCGGATAGCAGGGGTCCGAGTCGCTGCTCTGGTGGCGGCAGTGCCGCGCAACGAGGTGAGCTTGGCGGAGGAATGGGAGGCCCTTGGCGGGGAGCCAGGACAATTGCCGCGGATGAAGCAGACCATCGGATTGGACCGTCGCCGCGTCGTCCCGGACGGCTTGACCGCTCTTGATCTGTCGGTTGCGGCCGGAAAACGGCTCATGGAGGCCGGTTGTATCGATCCTGGAACCGTGGACGGCTGTTTTATGGTGACCCAGACGCCCGACTATTGGCAACCCGGCAATGCCATCCTGCTGCAGGACCGGCTTGGATTGCCGACGCGTTGCGCGGCCATGGACTTGAATCTTGGATGCTCCGGATATGTCTACGGATTGTGGATGGTCCACAGTCTAATTGCCAGCGGCGGCTTGCAGCGGGTCCTCTTGTTTGCCGGTGACACCATAAGCCGGATTGTCAGTTCCCGCGATCGGTCCCTGCGTCCTTTGTTTGGCGATGCGGCCAGTGTGACGCTGCTGGAGCGCGCCAACGATCAGGAGCCGGCCTTTTTCGAGCTTTGCAGTGACGGGTCCGGGGCCCAGGCACTCTGGCAACCCGGGGGCGCCTTCCGCGAACCGCTTGGCGGTGCCGTCGATGCTGACGAGGAGACCGCGGAGGTTCACCGCCACCGTCATCACCTGCACATGGATGGTGCCGAAATTTTCAACTTCTCCCTTAGGGTTGGGCCGTCTTCCATTCAATCGATGCTGGCTGCCAGTGGGTGGGAAAAGGAGACCGTCGATGGCTATGTGCTCCATCAAGCCAACCGGTACATTCTCGAGAACATCCGGCGCAGGTTGGGCGTCGAGCCCGATAGGCTGCCGAGTGGCACCGTTGAGCGCTTTGGCAACCAAAGCAGCGCGAGTATTCCCTTTACGCTGGCGGACCATTATGGGGCGCGTCTCTGCGAGCGCTCCCATCGCCTGATTCTGAGTGGATTTGGCGTCGGGCTTTCATGGGCCACTGCGGCGGTGACCGTTCCCCGACTACGCTGCAACGAGTGGGTGGAGGTGTAAGAACACGTTCAACGTCAATTGTATGAGTGGAATTGTCTCTCACGGAGCCTCACGGAGGGGGCAGGCGTCCTTGTCGCAGGTCATGTAGTACAGGACCGGTACGGCCATGCGGCTGATGAGGAGGGAGGCCACCTCGCCAAACATGAGGCTGATGGCGAGGCCCTGAAAGATCGGGTCGGCGAGGATGACACTGGCCCCGACAACGACCGCGAGGGCGGTGAGGAGCATGGGTCGGAAGCGCACGGCTCCGGCCTCGACGACGGCATCGCGCAGGGACAGGCCTTGGTTGCGGCGCAGTTCGATGAAGTCGACAAGGATGATGGAATTGCGCACGACGATGCCCGCCCCGGCCATGAATCCGATCATGGAAGTGGCGGTAAAGAAAGCTCCCATGCCCCAGTGGGCGGGAAGGATGCCAATGAGCGAGAAAGGAATGGCGGCCATGACCACCAAGGGCGTTTTGTAGCTTTGAAACCAGCCTACCATGAGCATGGCGATGAGGATGAGGACCGCGGCGAAGGCGATGCCCAGATCGCGAAAGACCTCTAAAGTGATGTGCCATTCCCCGTCCCACTTCATGGCGGGTTCCTGATCATCAAAGGGCAGGTTCAAGTGGGTTAGGATGAGGTTGGGTGCGCTCCCGCCGAAGGCACGCATGTCCAGTTTGGCGAGTTCCTTGTTGATGGCAAAGAGCGCGTAGGCGGGACTTTCGATTTCCCCCGCGACATCCGCGGTGACGTAGGTGACCGGTTTGAGGTTTTTGCGGTAGAGCGAGCGCTCCGACTCGACCCGCTCGACCTTGACCAACTCCACGAGTGGGACGAGGGGCGCATCCGGTTGCCCAGGGGAGCGCAGTTGGAGGCTCAAACTATCTGTGGGAGAGCCCCGCAAGGCGTCCGCCATTTCCAGTTTGATGAGGACGTCTTCCCGTTCTTCCGGCAAGTGCAGCAAGCCGGCCGGCATGCCGCGGGTGGCGATTTGCAGGGCTGCGGAGACCTCCTGTTCTGAAATGCCGTGGAGGGCGGCCTTGGCCTTGTCGACGACGAAGCGCGTTTTTGGCTGAATATCCTGAACATACCAGTCCAGGTCGACCACGCCCGGCGTGTTGGCCATAATCTCCCGCACGGCGCTGGCCAGACTGAGGCGTTGTTCCGGATCCGGTCCATAGATTTCGGCGACGATGGTTTGCAACACAGGCGGTCCCGGGGGGACTTCCGCCACCGCCAGGGCGGTATTGTTTCTGGCGGCGATGGCAGCCAGCGCCGGTCTGACCCGTTTGGCGATGTCGTGACTTTGATCGGAGCGGTCCTGTTTGGGGACCAGATTGACCTGAATATCGGCCACATTGGGGCCCTTTCGCATAAAGTAGTGGCGCACCAGTCCATTAAAATTGAAGGGGCCGGCGGTTCCGGCATAGATCTGCACATCGCGCACTTCCGGTTCAAGGCGGATGGCGTCCGCCATTTCCTGCGCGATGCGGGTCGTTTCCTCAAGACTGGTCCCTTCCGGCGTGTCGATAATGACCTGAAATTCAGATTTGTTGTCGAAGGGCAGCATTTTGACTT
>JBEAQI010000065.1:0-5481 GCA_041163965.1 Verrucomicrobiota bacterium
TGAATGGTGGATATGGCAAACGTTTGGCCGGCACGCATTGCCTCGAGGGCATCCCGCAACTGGTAGGCAATGGATTCCAGGCCCGCGCGTATGAGATGCCGCCTGTCGCTATGGCCGCTCAGCCCGAGGATGGCGGCGCGGGCGTCTGGCTTCCAGTGCGGGATGCCAAGGCCATGGAATGCCGGGACCATGTAGACCCCGCCATTGTCGGTGACCGATGTGGCGAGGGCTTCCATTTCCCTGAACTCATCAAACAGTCCCAACTGAGATTTCAGCCATGAGAGCGTGGCGGTGGAGCAGATGATGATGCCTTCAAGGGCGAAAACTGGTCGCTCAGCAATGACCCAAGCGAGCGTACGGGCGGTTCCCTCCCCGACGGGGGGGGCGGTGGTTCCGGCATTGATCATGATGGAGGAACCGGTGCCGAAAGTGACCTTGGCTGCCCCCGGAGAAAAGCACCGGTGCGCAAAGAGAGAGGCATGCGAGTCGCCGATGACGCCCCGGATGGGGATGCGGCGGGGAAGCAGGCCGAGCAGGTCGGTCTCCCCGAAGTCACCTGTGCAGTCTTTCGGATCAGGAAGGGCCACCGAGGGGATGCCCCAGAGCTCGCATAATTCGAGGTCCCATGACAGGCGGTTGATGTCGAAAAGCAGCGTGCGCGAAGCATTGGTATGGTCGCAAGCGAAGACCCGTCCTTCGGTCAGACGGTGGATCAGGTAGGCGTCCATGGTTCCCACCAATAGGTCACCTGTTGCGAGCGCGGTCTGCGTGGATGGATGCTGTGCCAGCAAGTGACTGATCTTCGAGGCCGAGAAATAGGGGTCCAAAGGCAGACCGGTGCGGTCGCGGACCGTTTCCGTGTGGCCCCTGTTGATGAGGTCGGCGCACAGGTCTGCTCCCCGACGACATTGCCACACCATGGCGGGATGGGCCGGCTTGCCAGACTGGGAAGAGAAAACAACGACCGTTTCCCGCTGATTGGTGATGCTCAGCGAGCGAATAGAGGAAGTTCGGGTTCCCATGCGCTCAACGATGTCTTTGAGGGCGAGCAAGGTGTTCTGCCAAATCGATTCCGCATCATGTTCGACCCATCCTGGGCGCGGGTAGAGTTGCTCATGGCTGCGGGTGGCCCTGTCCAGCAGGCGACCTTGGCCGTCCACAAGGAGGGCCTTTGTCGCGGAGGTACTCTGGTCGATGGCAAGGAAGAGATCCATTGCGGTCAGGCGGAAAGGTAGGGTTGAGCAGCGAAAAGAAGGCCTTCCCGTGAAATTCCGTAATGCCGGAAAATATCGGCCTGACTCCCGGTGACGGTCTCCTCATCGGGGATGCCAATGATTTTGAGACGGCACTGATGGTCCCCGTTTTGTGCCAGAACGGCGGCACAGGCCTCGCCAAGCCCTCCATGGATCATGTGTTCCTCAACAGAAAGGATGACGTCACATCTTGCGGCGGTTTCCAGAATGGACGTGGTATCGAGCGGCCGGAGGCAAGGCATACTGAGAACCCTTGGTTGCTGACCGGTGCGCTCTCGAATTGTCTGAGCGGCCAGCACGGCGTGGATGACTGTTTCTCCTGTCGCGATAAATCCGATACCAGATCCTTCCACAAGAACGCGGGCCTTGGTTGGCAGCATGGGCTGTCCCTTTTTAGGCAGATCATGGAGGGGAGCCTTGCCGAAGCGGATGTAGGCGGGCTTCTTCGAGCCGGCAGCATGCCGGACAATCACGTCCGCCTCGAAATTGTCGGCGGGGCAGAATATTTCGATGTTATGGATGGCCCGCAGCGCAGCGAGGTCATGAAGGGAATGGTGCGTGCTGCCGAGAGCGCCGTAACTGACGCCTGCGCTGATGCCAACCAGAACCACGGCATTATCACTGTAGGCCACGTCATTTTTGATCTGTTCGAGGGCGCGTGCGGCGAGGAAACAGGCTGGTGAAGTGGCAAAGACCTTGAAGCCCGTGGCGGCGAGGCCTGCGGACACCCCGACGAGATTTTGTTCGGCGATGCCCACCTCCACGATCTGCCGTGGCAGGGCCTTGCCGAACGGCCCCAACTTGCCCGATCCCCGCGAGTCGCTGGTGACAGCGAGGATGAGGGGATCCATGCGGGCCAGTTCAAGCAGGGTTTCCGCAAAAACTTCAAGGTTAGGCCGACCCTTGATAAGGCCCAACGCTTCGAGGCAGGAAAGGGACTCTTGAGAAAAGACAGAAGGGGCCGGAGCGCTCACGAAAGCCCTCCCATTTTGGCGATGGCCCCGTCCAGTTCACTGATGGCCTGTTTGTATTCCGCCTCGGAAGGCACTCCATGATGCCAGCTGCTGACGTTTTCCATGAAACTGATTCCCTTGCCCTTGATGGTGCGGGCAATGACGACGGTCGGTTTTCTTTGCAGTGCCCGCGAGGCAAGCGCGGCCGCAAGAGCAGGCAGATCGTGACCATCGACCTCCTGCACGGCCCAGCCGAAGGCGGCAAATTTCTCGGAGAGCAGGGCTGTGCTCATGACGCCATCCGTTGGACCGGTGATTTGGAGTCCATTGAGGTCGATGACGGCGGTCAGGTTATCCAGCTGATAATGAGCAGCGGCCATCGCCGCTTCCCAGTTCGAGCCTTCGGCCATTTCACCGTCCCCGAGCAGCGTGAAGACCCGGAAGGGCCGGCCCTTGAGGTGCGCGCCGAGGGCCGTTCCCACCGCGATGGGGAGCCCATGCCCGAGGGCCCCGGTGTTTTGCTCGATTCCCCGGACCTTGCGGGTGGGGTGCCCCACATAAGCGGATTGGTAGCGACACAGGGTATCCAAGTCCGATTCCGGAAAGAAGCCCCGGTCTGCAAGAACGGCATAGAGTGCCTCCACACTGTGACCCTTGCTTTGAATGTACCGGTCCCGATCGGGGTGGTCGACGGTCTCCGGTGAAATGTTCAGGACACAGTGGTAGAGGACGGTGAGAATATCGATACACGAGAGGCTGCCACCGGTGTGACCAGCACCAGCGTGCCGGATAGCCCGCAGGAACCGCTTCCGCAGGTGGAGCGTCTTCAGGACCAGCCTATCATGGAGCGCCTCAGTCATTCTGTTGGGCGTGGTGATAGACCTCCCATCCAAGGTACTTTGAAAAGGCCTCCTCCAGAATGGTCGCGGTGTGGGAGGCATTCATCACCACATGATGTTCAAATCCCTCGCTACAAACGTGACGCATCAAGCGCTGAAGGTTCGGAACATGCGCCACAGCGCGCGTGCCAAAGGTGTTCAGGGGGTCGTTGGTGAGCGATCCCTGGCCGATGTATGCGCGGATCTTGCCGTGGAGGTCGTCGGTGGTGATCCGGCCGAAGGTCAGCAAGCCCGCAGGGGTGCGCCCTTCCATGGCCCCATAGGTATTTTCCACTCCGACGCTGGTCCCGAGAATCGGCGCGGTGCTGATTTTTGCCTCATCCAGAAAGGATTTGGCCCAGTTGCCACAGTGAAAGAGAACACATTTATCCGGGTCCGTTCCGTAGTTGTTGTTCCAATCCACCAAGGCGCTCGGTTTTCCGGAGGCCAGCTGCATGGCGTACATGGTGAGGACCCCGGTGACGTCGACCTCGCAGGCACTCGGAAGGAATGATTCGCTCATCATGCTCATGCTCGTGCAAATATTGCACCCATGGTTGGCCTGAACGGAGGTCCAGCATTGGATGGCGGTGGCATCAATGTCATTGGCGGCGATGAAATCATCGAGAACCACTCCCAGCCTCGCCATCTGCAGGAGCCGGTCGTGTGGAACGAGGCGAGTATCCGCATAGGCCCGGATTTCTTCCACCTTGGTCTGCAAACGCTCCGAATCCCCGCCGATTTTTTGCGCCGCTCCAAGAATTTCCGAGAGGTCGATGGTGGTCACACTGATCCCGTTTCTTTCCAGGATTTTCTCACTGTAGCGGACCGTGTTGAAGGCTCCCGGCCGTGCCCCGACCGCTCCAATTCTCAGATGGCGCAAGCCTTTGATGACGCGGCACACTGCCACAAAGGCCTTCAAATCCTCAAGAAAGGCAGGGTCCATGGGGTGGACCACATGTTGGCGGGTCAGCGTGAAGGCAATCCCCGCCTGCCGCAGGTTGTTGCAGACCGAAATTTTGCCACAATAAGCATCCCGACGTCGCACCACATCCAACCGGTCGAGGTCATCCGGATAGGCCTGGACCAAGACCGGCACCCCAAGGTCTGCCAGTTTGATGGCCTCAGCGACGCCCTTTTCGTCTCCAAAATTTGGCAGGACCACCACAATGCCTGCAATCGCGTCGCGGTGTTGACGAAAGAGCTCTGCGCAGGCCTTGGCCTCGGCATGGGTTTCCACTCCCCCTAGCTTGCTTTGCGATGGATCCAGCAGGATTGCCTCCAATCCGTTACGCTGAAATAACTCAAGGATGTCTGTTCGCGCTTCCCCCACCAGTTTGTCCGGAAAGAAATCGCGATTGCCAATGATCACCCCGTAGGTGGAAGCAGTTGGGTTCATGTGTGTGTGAAATAGGGGATAATTTAATGAACTAAAATTAGTTCATGCTGAAGAGTGTCTTCGCATGTGAGGGTCTTTCGGCGCTGTTTTCAAGAAAAATCCTTTCTCCAAAGTGCGGATTGAGGGATTCTGAAGCGTAATTCTGTGGCCTGTTATCGCGGAAAAACCTTTTTAGAATGAGGATTCTAGATGCGGGCCGGCCAACGGATGGTCGCCGTTACACTTTTTCCGGTTGGAGCTGCGGGAAGCTTGACGGCCTGCCGGTCCGCCGTATGAAATAGAGTGAACTACGATGAAAATAAAACAAGACAAGACCCTATTCCGTGGAAATTTTCTGCGCGACGCAGCACAAAGAGCGGGAGCGTTGCGGCTGAGGTTGGTATTCTGGGCGAGCGGGGTGGTGGCGTTTTGGGCTGGTCCGCTATTGGCAGCGACCGGACCTGGAGAGATCTGGGTATCGCCGGAGGGGAACGACGTGGGCCCTGGGAGCCATGCGGAACCGTTTGCAAGCGTTGGACGGGCGCTGCGGGAGGCGCGCGAGTGGAGACGGTTGAAGGATGAGCGGGCCGTGGGCGGGGTAGACATCACAGTGCGAGGTGGGACCTATTATTTGACGGAGCCCATTTTGGTCCGGCCGGAGGATTCCGGAACGGAGGCGGCACCGACGCGCATACGAGCTGCGGCTGGGGAGAGGCCGATTATCAGTGGCGGCGAGGTGCTGGGTGAGTGGCAGGAGGCCGATTCTTTGGAAGGTGCACCGGTGGCGAGTGAGGGCCGGCTTTGGGTGGTGGATGCGCCCCGAGTCGGCGGGTGGCCAGTGCGGATTCGGGATCTGTGGGTGGGGGACCGCCGCGCGCAGCTGGCCCGTGATGCGAAGGGAATGCAGTTTCGGCGGCTCCTCGAATGGGATAAAGAGGCGCGGGAGGGCTGGATTGAGTGGCCGGAGGCGTTTGGAGGAGAGGAACCCGGGACACTGGAGATGGTGATTCACCAGCTGT
>JBEAQI010000066.1:0-4407 GCA_041163965.1 Verrucomicrobiota bacterium
TGCGCAAAGGCGAGCAGCCGCTGGCCGAAGACATCCTGATAATTTGGGGGAGCGGGGATTGTTTTTTTGGGGGATTCCCCGGTGATGATCTCAAATGGGCCTAATCCGTGGAATTTTTCCGGTGCCGCCAAGGCCGGTTCATAGCCCTTGCCCTTGGTGGTGTGCATATGGAGAATAACGGGCCCTGTTTCCCGGGCCGCAAATTCCAAGTGTTTGATAACCGAGTCCAGATCATGGCCATCAATCGGCCCGATGTAGCGAAGGCCATAGGTCTCAAATAGGCTGGATCCCACGAAGAAATCTTTTGTTTCCCGCTTCCAGCGCTTGCCGAATTCGAGCATGGAATCCCCGCCCGGGACGTTTTTCAGGAAGGATGACAGCCCGCGGTCCAGCTTGTTGTAGACCGGGTTGGTGATGATCTCGTTGAAGTAGCGGGCAAGGGCGCCGACATTCTTGGCAATGGACCATTCATTGTCATTCAGAACAATGATGAGCCGGGTGGCCGCCTCCGAGATATTGTTCAGCGCTTCCATGGTGATCCCGCAGGAGAAAGCGGCATCACCAAGCACCGCGACGACATGGTTATGGGCGCCCAGTTGATCCCGCGCCGCGGCCATGCCGAGTGCGGCGGATAGGGCCGTCCCGGCGTGCCCAGCCCCGAAGGCGTCGCACTCGCTTTCCTCGCGGTTGAGAAAACCGCTCAGGCCATTTGTCTGTCGCAGCTTATCGAAAGCCGTCCCGTCCCGACCGGTCAGGAGTTTGTGGACATAGCCTTGGTGCGAGACATCAAAGAGGAGGCGGTCCTGAGGTGAGGTGAAGACCCGGTGCAGGCCAATGGTCAATTCCACAACACCCAGATTGGGTCCGATGTGGCCTCCATTGCGGGAGGTCACCTCTATGATCCGTTCGCGGATCTCCCGGGCGAGTTGGTCGAGTTCCGGGCGAGACAACTGCTGGACGTCCGCGGAGCCAGCAATGGCGGAAAGTAATGCCATGGGTTAATTTCCCTCCGGGGCAAATGCTTCAAGGACGATCGTTTCGTTCTGTTTCCTGAGCGCTTCGATCTTCAACTCCGCTTGCTTGAGGCGTTCCTCGCAGATTTTGACAAGGCGGGTCCCCTCCTCGAATTTTTCCACCAGCAGGGCGAGGGGAACGTCCCCGGATTCCATGGCGGAGACCAGCGTTTCCAGCTGCTTCAGCGCTTCTTCAAAGGCAGGGTCTGTTTTCTTGGGAGGCATTTAATCAAGCTGTTTTTCATCCCTGTTTCCGGCAAGATTTTTCCCTTGCTGATTGCGGGGGCCGGTTCTGATGTCTAGGGCACCATCTATGAACCTGTTCCTTATCATTATTGTTGCATTGATCGGCGTCAAATTGCTGGTTGAATTGGCGTTGGATCTGTTAAACCGACGGCGTGTCCAGCAGGAATCGGGTTCGGTTCCCGAAGCCTACCGGGACTTTATCGACGCGGCGACCTACGACAAGTCCGTGGCCTACACGCTGGCCAAGAATGCTTTGTCCATGGCCGAGGCCACTTATGGGGTGGCGATCTTACTGGTGGCGTTGTTTTCCGGGGTGCTTCCTTGGCTTTGGGAGGCCATTCTCGGATGGACGGGCCCGACGGTCTGGGGGCAAGCCGTGAGCCTTTTTTCGATCATGTGGCTGCTGGGATTGGCGGCTCTACCGATCGATTGGTATGCCCAGTTCCGACTCGAGGAGCGGTTCGGCTTCAACAAGGGGACGCTATCCCTGTGGTTGGCGGACAAAGTGAAAGGAGGGGCCATCGGGGCGGTCATCGGCATTCCCGTTCTTGCTTTTCTTCTTTGGTTGGTGGGAACAACCCCATGGTGGTGGCTGATCGGCTTTGTGGCGATGTTGCTCTTTCAGTTGGTGATGATGGTGCTTTATCCCATGTTCATTCTTCCCCTGTTCAATAAATTCGAGCCCTTGCCGGATGGAGAATTACGCGATCGGCTGATGGCACTAGGCACACGTACCGGATTTCACGCACGGTCGATCCTAGTAATGGATGGATCCCGACGATCGGCCCATTCAAATGCCTATTTTACGGGATTTGGACGGTTTCGCCGAATTGTTCTTTTCGACACGTTGGTGGACCAGTTGGAGCCGAGCGAACTCGAGGCCGTTCTCGCGCATGAAATTGGGCACTATAAACTAGGACATATTCCGAAGATATTGGTGTTATCCGGTTTCACCCTGTTTCTCAGTTTTGTGGTGCTTGGCTGGCTTGATCGGCAGGCCTGGTTCGTGGAAAGCTTTGGGTTTGCGGCGGATGGCTCAGTGGGGCCTGTCTTTCTCTTGTTTGGCTTGCTGGCGGGGCTTTTCACTTTCTGGACCGCACCGGTTTTCAACCTGATGTCGCGAAAGCACGAATACGAAGCGGATGCGTATGCCCGTGAAACCCTTTCCGGGGATCCGGCGCCCTTGATCCGTGCGCTCCGGGGTCTCAGCGAAAAAAACCTCTCCAATCTTACGCCGCATCCCTTGTTCAGTGCCTTTCATTATTCCCATCCCACGCTTTTGGAGCGTGAGCGGTCATTGCGGGATCGTGGTCAATGAGGCTTGTCCGGGCTGGGGAGATCGCTCGCCGGGGACTTTTGTGTTGGGTCACGGTTCTCGGAAGCTGCTTAACGGCGGCCCCGGTTCTTGCCGTCGAGCGGCCGGCCTTGGCGGAGACGGTTGTCGTGGGAACGTTCAATGTCCGCAACTACCTTGAGAATAACCGTTGGCACGCAGGCCAATTCCGCTTTGAGCATCCCAAGCCGGAGGCCGAGAAACGGGCCGTGCGCGAGGCGATCAAAGCAGCGGATCCGGATGTCCTTTTTCTCCAGGAGATGGGGTCCCCGGCGCACCTTGAGGAACTCAGGCGCGACCTTGAAGCCGAAGGCTGCCGGTATCCATTCAGCCATTTTGCGGTATCTGCCGACGCTCGTAGCGGGTTGGGGATGCTCTCCAGGCTAGCCCCGGCCCACGCCGTCCTCCTTGAACCCCGTGACTCAACCGGACAGGTGCGGATGCGGCGCGGCATTCATGAGGTGGTCATTCCCTTTGGCACCACCCGTCTGCGCGCCCTCCATGTGCATCTAAAAAGTCGCTACACTGACGATGCTGGCGATCCCGATTCGCGGGCCGCGCGAGGACGCGAAATTAACGCTCTCGTGGAGGCGGCCCGTCACTGTCGAAGCCTTTATCCCGAAGATGAAGCGCTCTTGGTGGGGGATTTCAATACGCCATTCGAGGATCCTCTTATGCAGCCGCTTTGGGCCGCCTTTGCGCCCGTTGAGGTGGCCGATCGAACCGGTGCGGCGTGGACGTACCACCACTTCAAGAGCGACCTCCGTGAGAAGATCGATGGTTTCTGGAAAAGCCGCGGTGGCCGGGCTGGCGTGCGGTTTGAAAGCGATTCACTCTGGCCGGAACAAGCGGCAGAGTCCGGTTCGGACCATCGGTTGGTGACGATTCGAATCGTGCGTGAGTGAGGGCTGCTTCAATCGGGAACCCTACCAACGGGGCCAAGGATCTCGGGCAGGCAAGGTGCCTGCGCGCCATCAATGAGGCGCGATTCAGAACAGCGTCAGAGCGGTTGCCAGTCGGAAAATCCGGACGTCTGCTGGAGGGCGTTTTCACGTGAACGGAAAACTTCGTAGGGAGGCGTGTTGCCAGGACGTTCCCGATAGAGCTCAAAGAGTTTGGGCAAATCAATCTCCAAGGCCTTGGCAAAGTACACCAACTGCACATCGGAGATGGAAATCTCCTGATTTTCCATTCGGCTGATCGCGGATCGGTCGATCTTCAATCCCATGCTATTCAAGAGAGCGGCCAGATCGGCCTGAGTCATCTTGACCCGTGACTGTTCGCGGGCACGGCGTAATGCGGGACCGAAAATGTTCTTCGCGCGTCTGCGAGGCGGTAACTCTATCTCACTAAGCATCAGGAATATAATAGCAAATTAAAATCCCCTTGGGGTGCACTTGGGGCACAAAAGCGACACAATGACACAATGGTAATTTGTTAATTTTTACGGGCGTGATGGTGTGGGCACCGCTATGGATTGGTTTGGAACACGGGCGATCCGTTGGACTGGCTAGTTTTCGGAGGCCGAATCGCGGAGCGAGGACTGCTCCAAAAAGCTGAGTTGAGAGGACCATTTGGAGGCGAGCTCCAGGTTGTTGGCGGCTTGAGCAACCGGAATGGCAACGCGAAGGTATGCGATCAATTCCGCTGTTGTTAACGGTAATTTAAGAATTTTGGAATGGATGTCAAGACACAGGTCCGGTTGATGAAGGGCGAGAAGGGTGTTGGCTATTTCAAGCATGAGGCCCCATGTATCGGGAGAGAGGGTTTCGAGGGTGGCGGTGAAGCGGAGGGCTTGGGCGGCCTCCTCAATTT
>JBEAQI010000067.1:0-9297 GCA_041163965.1 Verrucomicrobiota bacterium
CTCCTGGCTCCGGGGATGGTCATTCTCGAGGTCAATGGGACGCCGGTCAGCACAATTGGACAATTGTCCGAAAGCCTCGTTAGCGGCCGTGCGAATCGCCTGTGGTTCAGCTATCGCGGAAACCGCGGATTTTTGGCCTTGCGGGTGCAGTGATCCTGCCGAGCAAAGCCGCCACCGAGATGCGCGGTTGGCGTATTCAGACTAGTCCGATGCGCTCCAGCAGAGGGGTGGGCTCCGGGTCGCGGCCCATGAACTCCCGATAGAGTAACTCTGGTGCTTTGGCGTTGCCATTGGCTAGAATGGAGTGCCGGAAGTGCATTCCCGTCTCAGGGTTGAGCAAGCCTTCTGATTGGAAGCGAGTGAAGGCGTCGGCATCAAGGACTTCCGCCCACTTGTAGCTGTAGTAGCCACTGGCGTAGCCGACAGGGCTTCCAAACAAATGCGAGAAGAACCGGATCAGGGAGGGAATGCCAGGCGCCATGGGTTGCCGGTAGCCCTCGGTCTGAGAGCGGAGGAAGTCATCGAGATCATCCTTTTTCGTGTCGAAGAGCAGGTGCAGGGCCATGTCCATTTTGCCAAACTCCAGTTGGCGCATCTGGAGGCGAGCGGCCCCAAACTGGCGGGTGCTGACCAGCTTCGCGAAGAGTTCGTCCGGTATGGGTTGACCGGTTTCGTAGTGGCGGGCAAAAAGATCCAGACTTTCTCGCTCCCAACACCAGTTTTCCATGATTTGCGATGGTAGTTCGACAAAGTCCCATGCCACTTTGGCGCCACTCATGGAACGGTAGGGGACGGTGGTCAGCAGGTGATGCAAGAGGTGCCCGAATTCATGGAAGACGGTCTCGACCTCGGCGTGAGTGAGGAGGGCCGGTTTATTGCCGACGGGGGCGTTCATATTGCCGGCGATGAGGCCAGAGTGTGGGGAGAGGTGCCCATCCGGTCCCGGTTGACCACTGATCAGGTCTGACATCCAGGCCCCGGAACGCTTGTTCTCCCGCGGAAACCAATCGGTATAAAAAGAGCCCAGATGGCGGCCTGAAGAGCGGTCATGGACGGAATAGACCTTGACCTGCGGGTCCCATGTTTCCGGTTGAGGCTCAACGGCGTGGATATCGATGCCAAACAAGGTTCCGGTCAACTGAAAGAGCCCATTTTCGACCGACGGGAGGGAAAAATAGGGCCGCAATTCCTCCTCGTCCAAGTCGTAGCGGTCTTGTCGGAGTCGTTCTGACCAGTAGGCGGCGTCCCACGGAAGGAGACTGTCATCGCGGGTGCCGACACAGCTGGCCTTGAAGTCGAGAATTTCGTCGATTTGCTGCTGGTAGGCGGGGAGGGTACGGGCGTGCATGTCCTCGATAAAGGCAAGGGCGGTCCTGGCATCGCGCGCCATGCGGCGAGAGAGAATCCAATCCGGGAAGGAGGGCTGCGCTAGGAGGCGCGCCTGTTCCCGGCGCAATTCGATGATTTCCCGGATCAAGCCTGTGTTGTCAAGGGGACCCCCATTGGCGACCGCAAAGTAAGCTTCGAGCAATTCCTTGCGGAGGGCGCCATCGTGCACGTAGCGAAGGACTGGCTGGAGCGACGGCGCGTGCAGGGTGATCCGGTAGACCGGCAATTCTTCTGTTCCATGGCCCTTGGCGAGGGCATCCAATCGAGCCGCTTCAAGGAAGGAGGCCGGCAGCCCATCGAGGGCGGTGGCGGAATCGACCAACTTTTCGTACTGGTTGGTTGAATCCAGGACATTCTCAGAAAAGGTCTTTGTCTTTTCCGAGAGCAGTTGGGCAATTTCCTGTAGGCGCTGTCTGACTTCCGTTGGCTTATCTGCCCCCGCATCCTTGAAGTCGCGTAACGTTTCCTCGATAAAGCGCTTTTGCGTTTCCGAGAGAGACGAGGGGTTGAGCCGTTTGGCCGCCTCGTTGAGTTTGCTGAAGAGGGCTGGATTCAGCGGGATGGCGGAGAGGAAGGCGGTCACTTTGGGCAGTGCTTTTCCCTGTGCCTCACGAAGGGCCGGATGGTCGTTGAGGGAGCTCAGGAGGTCCACTTTCTGCCACGGATCGAGTACAAAGTAAGTTGCCTCCTCCAGCGCCGCAAACGTGTTTTCGAAGCGCAGGTCCCCGTCGGAGAGTTGCTCGATGGCCTCAATGAGTGACCGTGCCATGGCAATGGCGTTGTCGATATCCGGCTCGATATGATCGGCGGTGAGCGTGGACCAGAGCGTGTAGAAGTCCCCGGTCAGGAAGGGATGTGACGATTGCATAAATGTACAAAGACCTGTTCTGAGTGTTGGGCAATTCCAAGTTGTGCCTTTCGACTGGAAATTGCGCCCAAATGTGTTGCAGTTGGGAGGATGAGGACTTCCAGCGCCTTGACATTCAAGCGGTTTGGCCCGCCGGAAGAGGTTCTGCAATTGGAGACCGTGGCGGTTTCTGAGCCGGGCCCTGGTCAGGTGCTGTTGCGTTGTCTGGCGGCTCCGGTGCATCCCTCCGACTTTGGGGTCGTGTTGGGCAAGTACGGCGAATTGCCAGCCTTGCCGGCGGTCGCAGGGCGTGAGGGAGTGGCGATGGTGGAGGCGCTTGGGGAGGGTGTGACACAGGTGCGGGTGGGTGAGCGGGTGACCATTCCCCGAGGGATGGGGGCCTGGCAAACCTATGCGGTCGCGCAGGCCTCCAGCCTCTTTCCCGTACCGGAGGATATTTCCGTGGAGATGGCGGCGATGGCAACCGTGAATCCTCCGACTGCGTGGCGCCTCTTGCGCGATGCCAATTTGTCGGCGGGAGATTGGGTGGTGCAAAATGCGGCCAATTCGGCGGTGGGAATGCATGTTATTCAGATGGCGCGTCATCTCGGCTTGCGGACTCTGAATGTAGTGCGGCGGCAAGAGTTGGTGGAGCCTTTGTTGGAGCGCGGGGCGGATCGTGTGGTATTGGAGGAATCCGGCTACGAACAGCGGGTAAGTGATCTGGTGGAGGGGCAGCCGGTGCGCTTGGCCTTGAATTCGATTGGAGGGGAGAGCGCGATCCGGTTGTTGCGGGCCCTTTCACCCGGTGGGCAGCATGTGACGTTTGGGGCAATGCGATTTGAGAGCATCCGCTTTCCAACGCGCGAATTAATTTTTTCCGATATCACCCTGCGCGGTTTTTGGATGGACCATTGGATACGGAATAATTCCCACGCGCGTGTGCAGGTGATGTTCGACAAGATTTTCGATTTGATGCGGAAGGGCCAGGTGCAGGCCACTGTGGAAGAACGCTATGCCTTGTCGGATTGGAAAGAGGCATTGGGGGCAGCGCTACGGCCCCGGATGGGGAAGATTCTGTTCCGCATGGACCGTTGAGTGATGGCCGGGGCGCTGGACTTTCAGGAGTGGTCGCGAGAGGAGCTGGCGGGGCTTGCCGGGTGGACTCCTTACCGCGAAGCCCGGGCTATTGTGGAATCCGGTGGGGTGAGCGATCTGGACTGGAAATTTCCGGTTTTGCAGGGCTCGGTACGCAGTGCGGCGGATGTTTTTCATGCTCAGTTTGAAGTCCGCTCGCGGGTTTTTCCTGTCAACCGGTGCGATTGTCCGGTGGGCCGCCGTCGACAAGTTTGCGTGCACGCCATCGCTTTGTGTCTGGCCTTTCAGCGTGGCGGCGAGCGGCCCGCGGTGGTCCCGGTGTCGTCATCGGAGGCCACCGATCCGGAACCGAGCGAGCCTGAGGCCACGCCTTTGGTGCAGTCGCTGCAAGTGGCGGCGGAGGGTGAGGCCTTCGCATTTCGGATAATTTTGCCACCGAATCTCGAGGCGGCGGCGCAGCGTAACGCGGTGATTGTGAAGCTCGAATACGAGACCCCGACTGGAGCGTTGGCGCCCGAAAAGGTGGGCCGCCAGCGTCGCTACGCCCTTGGTCCCAGTGAGATACAGTTACTGCAGGCCCTCGAGGGCTGGTGTGGAGGCACGCCATACAGTTTGCTTCAACTCAAGACGGCCCAGTTGCTGGAGGTCTTGGAGAGCCCTGCCAAGGTGACGCTTCTGAAGGGCGGTGGCGGGCTGATTGAGGAAGGCGAGCGGACCGCGGTGCTTCTGCCCATGGTACGCGGCGCGGCCGAGCGGTTGGCGGAGGCGGCGCCCCGGGCTCGCTCCCGGCCGCCGAGCCGGCCGGCAGAGTCGCCCCAACCGAGGCCGGCTCCGCTCCCCGTCCTTCCCCAGAACTGGATGGTGGTGGATGGATCGACCCAGTATTTGGCCATTCTGCTGAGGGACCGCGAGCATCCCCAATATCGCGGATGCGCGGATTGGCTGCGTGCGGAGGGCTTCCGCAAGGAGCCCAGCAATGGCAAGTGGTGGCTGCGCGACGCGCACAAGGTCCTCAATTTCCTTGCCCTTCACCGGGTTCGGCTGGAGCGCGACTACGATGTTGCCTACACCGAGAATTTCAAGGAGCGAACCCGTTCAGTGACGGCCCTTCCCTTGGTGGTGGAGGCCGAACCGGTCGGGGATCAATACACATTGCGGGTTGAGCTGAAGGCGGCGGGCCTTGATTTGATGGAGGTCCGGCGGGCCTTGGTCACGGGCCGCCATTACATCGCCGGGCCGGATCGCGTCTACCTGCTTGAGCAGGCCGCGGTGGAGCGGTTGCGCAAGGTAGGCCAAACGCTTGGTCCAGCGGGGGGAATGGAATTGACCGGAAAGGTTGAAGTGAGGCTGAAGCCGGCGGAGTGGGTCCATGCCGAACAGGTGTTGGATGAATTGGAGGTCGAAGCCGAGTTGCCTGCCGACTGGAAAAGCCGCAGCGCGGCGATCCGGGAGGTGGGCAAGCTGGCTGAGCCCCCGGTCCCCGAGCAGATGGCGGCCCGTTTGCGGACCTACCAGTTGGTCGGGGTGGCTTGGCTTTGGCACCTATATCAAAATCGTCTTGGGGGGATCTTGGCGGATGAGATGGGGCTGGGGAAAACCATTCAGGCAATTGCTCTCATGGGGTGCTGGAAGCGAACGGGCGACACCGCGAGGTCTTGCCTTGTGGTGGCGCCGGCGGGCCTCCTTGGCAACTGGCAGCGCGAGTTGCGGACATGGGCCCCCGAGTTGGCTGTGTATCTTCACCATGGGCCAGATCGCCTCCAGCGGTTTCCCGAGCCCTTTGAGGCGGACGTCTGTCTGACCTCCTACAGCACGTTGCGCAACGATCGGGCCCTATTTGAGAGCCGATCCCATGACATTATCATAGCCGACGAAGCCCAGCATGTGAAGAACCGGCGATCCCACGCTTCGCGCAGTTTGCGAGCCCTTTCGGCCGACGCCAAGTTTGTCCTGACCGGAACCCCCATCGAAAATTCCGTGGATGATTTGCGCTCCCTTTTTGACTTTTGTCTCCCCGGCTATCTGCGGCAGCAGGTGTCGGATCTTCGCGGTGAGGAGCGGGTGGCGCATGAGCGGCAGCAGGTGAGCCGTGCGGCCCCTTATATTTTGCGGCGGGCGAAGCGGATGGTAGCTCCCGAGTTGCCGGAAAAGATCGAGCAGACCATCTGGTGTGATCTTGGAGCACTGCAGCGTGGTTTGTACCAGCGCGTCCGCGAGCAGACCGAGCGCAGTTTGATGCAAATGGCGGCTTCAGGAGCCTCTGAAAACAGGATGCGGTTCGCGATGCTGACGGAGTTGCTGCGGTTGCGTCAGATATGCGCGGATCCTGGGATGTTGGACGAGGCGATTCCATTGGAGGAATCGGCGAAGTTTCTCGCTTTCCGTGAATTGTTGGAGGAGGCCCTTGATGGTGGGCACCGGGTCCTCGTATTTTCCCAGTTTGTCCGTTTGTTGAAGCGGTTGCAGGCTTGGTTGGAGGCGGAGCAGATCGGAACCGCCTACATTGACGGGTCGACGCGCGACCGGTTGAAGGTGTGCGAGCGATTTAATTCCGATAAGAGCCAAGCGCTGTGCTTGATTTCCCTGAAGGCTGGCGGAACCGGATTGAACCTGACGGGGGCGGACACCGTCATTCATTTCGATCCATGGTGGAATCCAGCGGTTGAGGATCAGGCCACGGACCGGGCGCATCGAATTGGCCAGACGCGGACGGTGACCAGTTACAAGCTGGTGACCGAGGCCACGGTGGAGGAAAAAGTCATCCAGTTGCAGCTCAAGAAGTCAGCCTTATTGCAGGATTTGCTCGATGAGAGTTCCCTTCAATCGGCGAAGGTTGATCTTTTGACCCTGAAGGCTCTACTGTCAGAGTAATGCGTCTGGATCGCTATATTTTGCGCGAGTGGCTGAAGGTCTTTTTGCTGGTGGTGGCGGTCGTGTTTGGCGTGCTGTTGTTGGGGGATGTTCAGGACAAGCTGCAGGATCTGCTCGCGATGGGGGTTTCACGGCAGGACATCGTCGCCTATCACCTTTTCCTTTTGCCCACCCTCTTTCCCGTGGCCATCCCCGTCTCATTCATGATTTCACTGCTTTTCTGTCTGGGCCAGTTCCACCGGAATCAGGAGATCACAGCGATGCGCGCTGCTGGTTTCAGTCTGTTTCGGATTACCCGTGGGTTGTGGGCCTGTGGCCTGTTGTTGACGATGGGGCTCTTTCAGGCCAATGCGACGCTGATTCCCCGTGCTGTTGAGCAGACGCGCGAGATGTGGGGCCGTTTCACTTACCAGCGCGACTTGGCGCAAGCCGGGTCGGAAGCCGACGTTGGGGGCCATCCCGCTTTAACCTTTTACAACCGGCGCGACGGCCGTCTCTGGTTTATGAACCGTTTCAATGAGTACACCTACCGTGCTTCTGGAATAACGGTTTCGGTGATGGATCCCGGCGAGGTGCTGGAGCGGCGGCGGGTCGTGGCGAACGAGGGATATTTTGATGAGTTTCGTCGCCAATGGACCTTTTTGCAGGGGCGTGAGATTTGGTTTGAGGCGGACACCGGCCAACCCTATCGCAGCCTTCCTTTTGCGCAGAAGGTGTTTGCTGAATTCAAGGAGGATCCCGAGTTGATGCGCGTACTTGAAAAGGTTCCCGCCGATTTGTCACGCTTCGAGCTGGAGCGTGCCATTGAGTATCTCCGGCCGCAGGATGATCCCCGCCTGAACCGGTATGCGGTGGCTTATTATGACCGCATCCTGAATCCCCTGAGTTGTCTTGTCATTCTTGGGCTGGCGATTCCCTTTTCGGTGCGCGGGGTCCGGACCAATCCCTTTGTCGGGGTGAGCAAAGCAGTGGGGTGGTTTGTCCTGTATCTGGTGCTGGTCAGCGTTGGGCAGTTGGCTGGGCGCAGCGGATTTGATCCCCTGTTGGCGGCCAGTTTGCCGAACGTGGCCGCCTTGGCCTTGGTGGCCTATTATTTTCTACAACTTCGACGACCTTCATGAAATTGATTTTGAAAAAAGAAGCCCGACACGCCCGGGTGCGCCATGGACATCCCTGGGTCTTTGCCGGGGAGGTTGTTGCCTTGCCGGAGGCAGCCCATGACGGCCGCGCCCTTCCCCTTGAGGATGAGCGTGGCCGTTTTCTCGGGATGGGGGTTTACAATTCCAAGTCCCAGATCGTGTGGCGTCGATATGCCCTGCAGGAGCGGCCCTGGGACGCGTCATTTTTCGCGTTTGCCCTCGACGAGGCCCTCCAGAACCGTGAGGAGGAGTCCTTTCGCCGGTTGGTCTGGTCGGAGGCGGACAATCTGCCCGGTCTGGTTGTGGATCAGTTTGACGATGTCCTAGTGGTGCAGGCCGGCACCTTGGCGGCGGATCGGGCTTTGGAGGCCATTCTCCCCATCCTTCGCGAGACGCACCAGCCGCGTGATATCATCCTTCGCAATGATGCGCCCTCCCGAAGCATGGAGGGCCTTCCCCGCGAGACCCGCACGGTCAGTGGCAAGCCGCTGAAGCCTTATTGGGCGGAGATTTATGAGCTTTGGTATCAGCTGGATCTGGCCGCGGCCCAGAAAACCGGATTTTATCTCGACCAGCGGCAGGAGCATTTCAAGGTCTCGACGATGGCGCCTGGTTGGCGGGTGCTGGATGCCTTTTGCAATCAGGGGGCTTTTGCCCTGCACTGTGCAAGGGCTGGTGCCGCAGAAGTAGTGGCGGTCGACATCTCCGCGGAAGCGATTGCTTTGGGAAAGCAAAATGCCGCGAAAAACGGCCTGAATGTCGATTTTCGCGAGGCCAATGTATTCGACTTTTTGCGGGAGCACCGCAAAGACCGATTCGACATGATCATTTTGGATCCTCCCTCCTTCGCGCCAAATCGGCGGGCCGTGGAGGGGGCCATGAAGGGGTATAAAGAGCTGCATTTGCGGGCCATGGAGATGTTGAACAAAGGCGGCATTCTGGCGACGTATTGTTGCTCCCATCATGTCGGCCGCGGCCCGTTCCGTGAGATGATCGAGGCGGCCGCTCAGGACCGCCGTCGGCGCGTGCAGCTCTTGTACGAGACGACTCAACCCCTCGATCACCCCATCATCCTGAATTTTCCTGAATCGGAATACCTAAAGGGCTTTGTGCTGCGCATGAATGATTGAGGGCCTTCTCCTTGGGTCGGGGCGGTTCACCAGAAAAAGAAGAGTTCCTTAGGATCCAGGTAAGCGGTTCCCGGCATGGGAAAGAGAACGCGCCATACGGTGGCAAATCGTGTCCATGGGCCGAGCAGTTCCGTGTCGACAAGCGGCTTGAGGCGCTTTGCTGATAGCGATGGGGAGGGCGGCGTGGTTAATCGCCTTTGAAAGGCCTCGTGGCCTTCCGGCAGGGCAAAATGCAGAATTCGCCGTTCCTGCCAATTTTTGATCAAGGGCAGGTCGGCGGGGCCGAATTTGGGGTTGCGAGTCAGGTAGGCACCCAGCGCCGTTGCCGAGCGCTCCAGCTCGATTGAGGCCCGTAAGCGGGCCTGTTGAAGCGATCGGGCGGCAGCAAACCCATACGCATAAAGGCCATGCCGGTCCTTTCGCCAGACCAGGACAACCGAGGCCGAGGTCAGAGGATTCTCCAGTTGGATGACCCGCGTCGCGTCTGGTTCAGTTCCCACCTCCCGTGCCGCCAGCTGGCCAATCCACCAATTGGCGAGACAAAATCGTTCCACCGCCTCTTCGCGGGCCCGTCGGCGGGCACTAAGGCCGAAGAGTCCGGGGTAGGCGGCCATGCCATTGGAAGTGGGGTCGACATCGAGGCCGTAGTGCGCCGTTTCCCCAAGCTGCAGCAAACAGTACAGGGCCCATCGCTCCAGAGCTTCCGATATCGCCTTGAAGCGGGCGATCATGGGCGACCGATCGGTCCCCGTGCCATCAGCATCCCCAAACACCTCCACACTGGCTTTGCGGAGATGCAGATCGCCTTTCAAATAAGCGGACG
>JBEAQI010000068.1:0-4086 GCA_041163965.1 Verrucomicrobiota bacterium
CGAGCCAGACCTGCTGAAATCCGTCAATACGGGCCTGAATACGGTTCTGTGGCTCCTCAAAATGAACGACGATAACCGACGTCGATCCTTGCTGAATCAAACGCTCTGCAACCATGCGCCCACCCATATGGTGGTCAGTGACCACGTTCATCAAATAGCGGTCACTGTACTCAGCATCCAGTCCGATGACCGGCACCTTGAATTCCGGAAAAACCCGCAAAAATCCACGGCTGCTTTCCGAATCAATGAGCATGACATCACAGTCGCTCCAAATGGCATCCGCGGGGGGTTCATTCAGTGGCAAGAGCGAAATGCGCAGGTCCATGTTGCTGCGCTGGCACTCCCCTTTCAAGGCATCGGCCAAGCGCCGGAAACCGGTGAAGTTGATATAGTTTCGCCCGGTAAAGATCGCCTTCACCTTCAACGAACGCAAAATGCGGGAGTAGACCTCCTCGGACACCTCATAACGCTTGTTGGCACGGGCCTTTATCCACCCCTCCTCCTGCAACTGCAGCAGGGCACGCCAAATGGCATCCCGGCTTAACCCAAAGTGCTCAGACAAAGCCCGCACCGGCGGCAACAATTCTCCAGGCCGCAGACTATGCCCGCGAATGTACTCCTTCACCGCCTCCCGCGCACTGTCCCGCCGATTCGGCTTCTGCTCCACCAACGAAGGCCCGTTTAAGTTGAATTCTGTCTCCATTCGCTGAACGCTTATACCAGACAAATAGTTTTATCGATCAGACAAAATGCAAGCCAACAGACATCTTATTTGGCTTGCAGGGGTGCGACAAATATCAGACGAATAGCGTAAACCGCTCACTTTCAGCCCCCGTTTGCCAGATGTCCTTATGCTCCCCAGCAATGCTCGCCCGAATCCTGTTCTGGATGTCACCCTGTGTTGCCACGTTGGCCTCGTTACCTGACGGCGGTTCGCTGCAGCACAGCGGAAATTGGACGATTGCCGAGCGCCCACAAGCCTCGCAAATACTCATGGAACTGGAAGGAACCTCCGGTAGGGGCCTTTTGAATCTTGACTACGGAGCGTCGCCAATTGACCTGGCCCGACACTCCCACCTGGCGATGCCGGTGACCAACCGAACAAACCAGCGCTTGGATCTGACCATACACGTGGCGGACGGGACCGCCCGCGACCGGCAGGAAATGGAAGCCCGCTATTTCATAGAGCCCGGGCAGAGCACCGAGATGGCGGTTTTGATCCAGCGGCCCTACTTTGATGAAGGGCATCCCATGCGACAGCTCCTTGGGCGTGTTCGTGGATTGCCCGGAGGGCACCAGTCCAACTGGCGCTATTTTGAGGAGGCCCGGGTGCGCACCATAAAGGTGACCGCCCAGTGGGCTGGCCCCACTCCAATCGAGGGAAATCTGGAATTAGGGCTGCCCTTTGGCCAGGGCACCTACATCGCCGATGAATTGGAGATAGACGACCTTCCCGACCCGATATTGGACGCATTTGGACAGCTCAACGGGGAAACGTGGGAGGGCAAGATACTGGGCAGCGCGGACCTTGCTACGGACGGCTGGCGCGATCTTGAAAGCCTGAATCGGGTGAACCCAATCGAGCGCCCATCCCGCTTTGGGGGCTGGGCGGATGGCCCGCGTCTGGAGGCCACCGGACGCTTTCGCGTCGATAAAATCGACGGCAAGTGGTGGTTTGTCGACCCTGATGGGCTCTTGTTCTGGTCTACTGGAGCAACCGGTGTGGGGCAGGGATCCGAGACGCCCTTTCTGGGAGAACGGTATTACCAAAAGGAGACCGGCGAGGCATGGGAGACCGGAGCCACGGCCCGAGGCTATGAATTTTACCGCTCCAACCTCTTTCGAAAATATGGCCGCGAATGGGAGACCGCACATAGTCGGGTGACCGCCAACCGGATGTGGGAATGGGGGGTTAACACCATCGGGGCCTGGTCATCCGATTTGGTCATCGCCACCAGACAGGTGCCATATACCTTGATCATCAGTTCGTCGCCACAAGGACTGGGCAAACTGCACAAGGTGCCCGATCCTTTTTGCGAGTCCTTCCGCGAGAATTTGCGAGGAAAGGTGGCAGCGCTGGCGCACGATCACGCAGGCGACCCGTGGAACCTCGGCATTTTCATCGACAATGAGTTAAACTGGGGTCAAGGATCGCGACTGGCCGCGGAAGTCCTCGAACTGGAGAACACCGTCCCTGCCAAGGCCGCTCTTCTCGGTACGCTGCGGGAGAGATACTCAACGGTCAAAGACCTCAATGCGGCATGGGGGACCGCCTACGAAACGTTTGCGAGCGTTGGCCATCCCACCCCGTCCACCCGCTCCGCCGCTTTCATGGAGGACATGCAGCGCTACACGGACCTTCATGCAGATACCTACTTTCGCCTCTGCAAGGAGGCGCTCCACGCCTACTTTCCCGGACACCTCTACCTCGGCAGTCGCTTTCATGGCTCCATCTATGATGGCCGAAACCGCGTCGTTCAACAGGCTGCCTCTCGCCATGTGGATGTCATGAGTTACAATATCTACAAGGCCTCGGTCGGGGAGGCCATTCTCGACCAGGAAGTCGATCGGCTCATCCTGATAGGGGAATTCCACTTTGGCACTGGTTCCCACGGCGTGTGGGGCTACGGGCTAGTGCCGGCAAGCTCGCTTGAGCATCAGGCCAGCCTCTATACGGCCTATGTTCAAGAGGCCGCTACCGATCCGCGCATCATTGGCGCCCACTGGTTCCGCTGGGTCGACCATCCGGTCACGGGCCGCTTCGACGGGGAAAATTACCGGATCGGCATTGTCTCCGTTGCTGACCGACCCTACGCCCCGCTGATTCAGGCCATCCGACAGGTTTCCGACTCGCTATACCCAACACGATACGCACGCTGATACGCTTGAAAGCTCGCCCGTCACGGATGGCAGACTCACCCGCTCGCCCACCCGCTCCATCCCATGGATCAGATTCCGGTGTGGTTCCTTTTGGCGAAAAGCTGGCCGTCGGCATCGGCGGCCTCCCACAGTGGTTGGGCAACACCCTTGTTCAGAATGTCGCCCAGCCCTTCTACGTGATGATACTCCATATGAATCCCGCCCTCCTTGGAATGGCGGTCGCCGTACCTCGGCTGTGGGACGCCTTCACAGATCCTGTAATGGGACGCCTTTCAGATCGTTTTGAATCCCGCTTTGGCCGACGCCGCCCCTTCATCTTTGTCGGAGCGATTCTGATGACCCTTTCCTTTGGACTGATCTGGATGCCATCGCCAAGCTGGTCTGAAACGGCCACGCTCGGTTGGTTCATGGTCACCACCTTTCTTTTCTTCACCTGTTACACGGTTTTCGCCATTCCCTTCACCAGCCTGACCTTTGAGCTTACCCCGGACTACGATGAACGGACCAACATCATGGGCTACACCACCCTCGCCAGCAAGATCGGCGAATTCTTCTATCAGTGGATCGTGCCCATCGCCGCCCTTGGCATTTTTTCCTCCCAACTAAGCGGTATGCGGATCGTCCTCTGGACCACCGCTGTTCTCATGCTCGGATGCTGCGGTATCCTGCCCGCGATCTTTGCCAGAGAGCGCTACTACGGAATCGAATCCCGCAAACGGGCCGCCCGCGATTCGCTTAATTTGATACAGTCGGCCCGCCAGACACTGCAGAACCGCGCCTTTGTCATCATCATTTGTCTGACTCTCCTGCAAATCCTCTCCGGCATGTTCGGCAGCAGCATGGATTACTACCTGCTCGTGTATTACATGTTTGATGGCGACCTGCTTCAGGGATCCACGTGGAAGGGGATCCTCTCCACCGGATACGCGATATGCGGGGTCTTGAGCATTCCGTTGGTTATCTGGTTCTCCCGGCGCACCAGCAAACTGACCGCCCTCAAAACAGCCTACCTCCTGAGTATCGCCAATGCTGTCTCGCGCTGGTTCATCTACCAACCTGGAAACGAATACTGGATTCTTGTCGATCCGCTCCTCGGCTGCTTTCTCTGGACCGCCACGGGGACGGTCAAACAGTCCATGCTGGCTGATATTTGTGACGAGGATGAACTCCAGCACGGGGAACGGCGGGAGGGAGTCTATGGTGCCG
>JBEAQI010000069.1:0-3321 GCA_041163965.1 Verrucomicrobiota bacterium
ACCGGGCGAGTCCGTGGTATACGGCGCTGAAGGACGAGTGGGATGCTTTTGAGGAAGGACTTTATGAAAACTAACGAAGAGATAAATAGGCTGTATGAAGAGATCAACGACACCGCGCAGGCGTTGGTGAGGAGCATACCCGAGGGGCATGTGACCGATTATGAGTGGCTGCTCGAGCATATCGAGTTGGCGGGGCAGGGAGGGTATCAGCGTCGGTTTCGGCACTATTGGCGGATGAACGCGGCCCGATTGGGGAGAGGGTTCTATGAGGTGTATTTTGCCAAGTTGGCGGAAGCCCGGGCCCGGGAGATCGAGTTGGGGCCGCTCATGAGGGATCTCCGTGTGCCGGCCAAGGGAAGGTTACAGTGTTCCTTCGCGACCAAGTTGTTGCACTGTGTGAATCCGGAGTTGCCGATCTATGATAGTCTGGTGGCGGGTTTTTATGGATTCGAGCCGACTGCGAACGGCCTGCCTGAGGAAAAGCTTCGGCGGCTGCTGACATTTTACGCGTTTCTTAAGTCGGAGCAGGTCCGTGTTTTGGAGGGTGGGTTGTTGCGGCCGGCGATGGAGGCATTCCGTGAGCGCTTCCGGCCGGTGCGGTTTACGGAACAAAAGGTCGTGGATTCATTGATTTGGGGGATGTACCGCGCCAGGCAGGCTGGGCTGGTGCGGGGCGGCGCAGGGGTGGCTGTTATCTAAGCGGCAGCAGATCCGGAAACACCAAACGAAAGGAAAGGATAGATGTTAAGAAAACAGAAGAGAAGGCCCCGATCGACGGCGATGAAGACCACGGGTCCTTTGGACCATTATGAGATGATCCAGTTGTATGCGAGCCGCACCTTGATGAAGCATCCGGATATACGGGAGAATTTTTTGACGGAGAGCGGCTTTGGAGAACTCGATTTGGCAAAGAAGCTGGCGTTGAAGTTGCCTAACGGCGTCTACGACAAGGCGGCGGCGGAGGCTAGTCTGGCGCGGCTGCATGAGTGTCTGGAAGCTCGGCACAGCGTAGACGGGCCGCTTCCCTTCCTGCGGCAAAACTTCGAGGATCTTGGGGAAATGCTTGGGATCCAGGATTGGGAGGTACTCCTGTTCCTTGGCCTGAACACCATCTTTGATTTAACGCAGGACATTTACATGCTTGATGTCGAGCGGCCGCACGGGGTCGACAACCGGGTGTTAGCGGAGGCGGTGCAGGTGAGCCTGGAGGAGACTCACCGCATCTCGGCGGTTCTCACACAAACGATGCGCCCCTTCGAGTGTCTTATGGGGGAAAGGAACAATTTCCGGCACGGGGCCTTGTTTCCCTTCTTTTCCTTGAATATCTGCCGCCGGCTCTGTGGTTCCAGAACGACCATGGAGGAGATGGTGATGGGGGTTCTGCGACAGGCAGCGATGCCGGTGCTCACGGAGGCCGACTTTCCCCATTTGAAGGTAGAGGTGCAATTGTTGACGGGGATCATCCGGTCGGCGGCGGAGGGAGAGGTTTGTGGAACGAACATTCTCCTGCATGGGCCTCCCGGAACAGGAAAGACGCAGTTGGCCCGGCTGGCGTGCCAACTGGCGGGGATGCGACAGTACGAGGTGTGTGCATTGAGCGATGCTGGGAGTCCCGTTGGCAGGAATGAACAGCTGGAGTATGTGTTTCTGGCGGGCAAGGTCTTGAAGGGTCATTTTGTTCTCACCTGCGATGAGTGTGAGGAGCTCTTTAATAGTCCCTTTGGCAAGATGGCTGATCTTCAGGCTGGCAAAGGGGTGCTCAATGAACTGATGGAGCAGACGCCGCTGCCGATGATTTGGATTTGCAATGACACCACGACGTTGAGTGCCGCCAACGCCCGTCGATTCAGGTATGCGCTGAAGTGTCCGATTCCACCCGAGAAGGTGCGCAAAAAGATCGTGGCCAGTTCGATGGGGGGCATTGTTTCCAAGCCGTTGCAGAAGCGACTGTCGAAGCATTCCAAGATCTCCCCGGCGATCTTGCAGAGTACCGCGGAGACCGTGCGCCGACTGAAATCCAGTGGGAGCATTCAATCCCCCATGAAGTCCGACGACGTGGCTTTGAAGCTGTTGAACGGGATTCTTCAGTTGCAGGCGGTGCAAACGCTCCCGAAACGGCCCCCCAAAGGCCACGATCCCTGCGAGGGCATTGGCGGCCGCTACAATCCCGCCTATCTCAATGTGGATGCCGATCTGGAGCATCTCGCGACCCACTTAAAAAAGGCCAAGCGGGTGAACATCTGTTTGATGGGGCCTCCCGGGACGGGCAAGACCAGTTGGGCCCATTATCTTGGCAAACGGTTGAAACGGCCGCTGATCCAGCGCAAGGCCTCCGACCTCATCTGCCCATTCGTTGGGGAGACGGAGAAGCAGATTGCGAAGGCCTTTGCGGAGGCCGCCGAGCGCAAGGGTATCCTTCTGATCGACGAGGTGGACAGTTTTCTGCAGGCGAGAGGCACCAGTCAATCGCGTTGGACGACGAGTATGGTCAATGAAATGCTGACCCAAATGGAGCAGTTTCAAGGGATCTTCATGGCCAGCACCAACTTCTTCAAAAGCCTCGATCCAGCCTCCCTGCGGCGCTTTCAGATCAAGCTCGAATTCGGGTATCTCAAGCCCGAACAATCGCGCGCCATCTTCCAGACGTTCTGCAAAAAGCATCGTCTCGGAGAGCCCGAGGCGTATGAGCTGGAGCGGCTTGACGAGCTGAGCACGGTCACCCCGGGCGATTTTGTGGTGATTGAGCGGCAGCTGCCGTTCCGGCCGCTGGAGTCGCGCGCAATGGCCTTGGACTGGCTGGAGAAAGAACAGTCACACAAGCCTGACTTCCAGAAGTCCCGCAGCCGGCTCGGCTTCGCCAGCTGATTCCAAATTCATGTAGCGACGCATGAGTACGATGATCCTCTCACGGCGGCACGGCGGGCACGGCGAACGGTTCAACCTGATTGACCGTCGCTGCTGTGAGCGCCGGTACGTATGGATGCCATTCGTGCTGAAAGTGTCATAATTCCCGAGGGCTTCGGCCCACACATGGCTCCCGCAGCGGGCTTCCTTATCGCCCGCTGCCAGTCATTCCAACCGATGCCGGCCGGGCAGGTCCGACCCCTCCCGCCAGCATCCCATCGACCCTTCTTTACGTCCCAATGTCGCAATCCTAAAAACGAAAGCAGTATCCGCCAATTAATACAACTATTACCCGTATCGCAGTCTTCTACGCCATGATGCTGAACGAGGCGGTCGCCAAACGTGATTTGGCTTCCAAGGCACGCGTCTCCATCCTTTTCAACAAGGGCAATTGAGCGGAGCCAAGAACTGCAGGCC
>JBEAQI010000070.1:0-6615 GCA_041163965.1 Verrucomicrobiota bacterium
GTTACGAGGCCGCCTTTCGGGCCGTGGCGCGTCGCGATCTGGAGCGCCGGACGACGGGCAAGGGACCCCACCGCGATGACCTTGCCATCCGTCTCTTCGGGCATATGGCGAGCGAGTACGCCAGCGAAGGTCAGCAGCGTGGACTGGTGATGGCATTGCGACTGGCCTTGGTGAACTGGTATGGCGCGCGCGGCGGAACGACTCCGGTTATTTTGGCCGATGACATTGTGGGCGAGTTGGATCCTGGCCGTAGGCGCGGTTTCTGGGAAGCGGTGGGGCCGGTCAGTCAAGTGATTGCGACCGGAACCAGTTATCCGGAGCGTGTTGGGTCGCGTCCATGGCGGCGGTGGCGAATGGAGGCGGGGCATCTTTCCGTGGAGGGCGCAGCGGATGAGTCCCGGTGATTGGATGCTGCTGGGTTTAGGCGCCTTTCTGACCGGTCTCGGCAAAGGCGGTTTGATCGGGGTGGGGAACCTGACCATATTGCTCTTTGCGATGGTGCTCGGCCCACGGGCCTCGGTGGGGGTGCTCCTGCCCGTCCTGATGGGGGCTGACTTGGTGGCCATCACCGTCTACAAGCGCCATGCCGATTGGCATTATCTCCGGTTGCTGCTTCCATGGATGGCCGGTGGTGTTGTGTTGGGCTTTGCGCTTTTCCCATTCATCGGGGAGGTGGCCTTGGGGCGCTTTATCGGAGGCGCTGTCCTGGCGATGACGCTGATTGAGGCGGGCCGCCAGCTTGCGAGGCGCAGAGGTTGGGGCGATTTCACGGAGCGGATGCCGCACACCCTGATGTTTCGATCTGGTCTCGGCTTGTTGGGTGGCTTTTCTTCGATGGTCGCTAACGCCGCGGGTCCCATCGGGCAGCTGTATTTTATCAGTGTGGGCCTCCCGAAATTGGTCTTTATCGGAACCGGCGCGTGGTGTTTTTTTGCCGTCAATGTCATCAAACTGCCGTTTCAGGCCCAGCTTGGATTGGTGCATCTCGATTCGCTACGTCTCAGCTTATGCCTCGTGCCGCTGGCGATGTTTGGCGCTTGGCTGGGGCCGCGGATTCTCGGGCTCATTCCTCAGCGGGTCTTCACGCCGATGGTATGGACGGTAATCCTGCTTGCCGGCCTCAAATTACTGTTTTCTTAATCGGGTATGCCGAAGCCATCCGCCAGAGCGTTGTGGGCCGCCCGCCTCCGTGGGGGGAAAGGGACGGTGCGGGCCTTGCCGGAGACCTTTTCCGCCAGCCGTACCCCTTTCAGTGGAATCATTCTGGGAATTGATCCCAGCCTGCGCGGAACCGGTTTAGCTTTGGTGCGCTTCGAGCCTCCGCAAAAAGGCCGTTTCCTCATGAGCGAGACGATCCGCCCGGGTTCCTCGGCCTCCTTTACAGAGTGCCTTGGGGTCATCGCGGCCGCGGTCCGCCGGCTAATGGAGGCACATGGGCCCGATGCTGTGGCGATCGAGGAGACCATCTATGTGCAGAATTTCCAAACCGCACAAAAGCTGGGGGCGGCGCGTGGCGCGGCCATAGGCCAGGCGGCGAGTTGCGCTATTCCGGTGTACGAGTACTCCCCTCTGCGGATCAAGCAGGCAGTGGTCGGCTATGGTCGGGCCAGCAAGGAACAGGTGACCAGGCAGGTGTCCGACCTGTTCAATCTGAAGCAGGAGCTGCCTTATGATGAGGCCGATGCGGTGGCCGTCGCCTACTGCCATGCCATGACGCTTGGACGCGGATTTGTTGCGCCCCGCTGAGGGGCTGCTGGAGGCCCTGCGCTTTCCAAGAAATTGGCTTGCATCGCCTGCAGAGCGCGCTTTGGTCGACTGCTTCCGTTTACAGTTGGCGCTTTGCCGGCGACGGATTAACCTTAACAACCTTAAAGCTGGCAGTGCGGTCCGCCAGTTTGTTTTCCCCTCCCGGAAAATGCCGCACCACACAACATGAATATTACCGTTAAAGATCTCCTCGACGCCGGTGTTCACTTTGGACACCAGCTCCGCCGTTACAATCCAAAGTCGAAAAAGTTCGTCTACGCCAACCGCCATGGGATCAGCGTCATCGACTTGGAAAAGACCTATGCCCGCCTCGAAGCGGCGGCGGCATTTATTGAGTCCGTTGTCGCTGGCGGCAAGGATGTGCTCCTTGTCGGCACCAAGCGCCAAGCCCGCGATCTCCTGAAGGAGGCCGCCATCAGCACCAACATGCCCCACGCGACTTCTCGCTGGCTGGGGGGCACCCTGACCAATTTCGTCACGGTTCGTCGTTCCATCGACAAGTACAAGCAATACTTGCGGTGGGAAAATGACGGCACCTTGGACAAGATGCACAACAAGGAAAGCTCCGCCATCCGGCGTGAGATGTCCCGAATGAACCGCAATTTTGAAGGGATTGTCGATTTAACCGACATGCCCGGAGCCCTCTTTGTGGTGGACACGAAGACCGAAGAAATCGCCGTGGCCGAGGCCAACCGGCTCAAGATACCGGTGGTGGCGCTCGTCGACACCAATAGTGATCCTTCCAAGTTGAATTATCCCATTCCCGGCAATGACGATTCCTTGAAGTCCATCCGTATCATCGTGGAAGTGATTCTTGACGCCATTCAGGCTGGACTGGCCCAGCGTGCCCAGCCGGAGACAATTCCAACGCGAACCGTCACACCGATCATTGAGGCGCCCATGGTGGAGGGACAAATCCCTGTTACGGCCCTGCGGTCCTCCGATCATGGGGATGACATCCCCGAATCCTTCAGTAGCGACGATTCCGACAATTAATTCCTAGGGAGATAGCACAATGAGCGAAATTACAGCAAAAATGGTGGGAGACCTGCGCGCGCGGACCGGTGCGGGGCTCATGGACTGCAAAAAAGCCCTGCAGGAATGTGGTGGCGACGAGAATCAGGCGATCGATTATTTACGCAAGAAGGGGATGGCCAGTGCGGCCAAGAAGGCCGGGCGCGATGCTACGGATGGCTTGGTGGAGTCCTACATTCACCTCGGCGGCAAGGTCGGGGTCCTTATTGAAGTGAACTGCGAGACCGACTTCGTGGCCAAGACCGATGACTTCAAGGCCTTGGTGCGGGACATCGCGATGCATATCGCCGCCTCCAATCCGCTTTGCGTGACCCGTGAGGAAGTGCCGGAATCCCTACTTCAGAAGGAGCGGGAAATCGCGGCCTCCCAAGTGATCGGCAAGCCCGAAAACATCGTGGAGAAGATTGTCAGCGGAAAGATCGAGAAGGTGTATCAGGATGTGGTGCTTCTGGAGCAACCCTTCATCAAGAATGGGGATCAGACCATCGAACAACTTCTGAAGGAGCAGATCGCGAAACTGGGGGAGAACATCGTTGTCCGCCGTTTTGCCCGGTTCCAAATCGGTGCCTAAGCGCTCTCAGGGAACGCGAGTTGTCCCTTTAACCCTTTCAGCCCCGCCGCAAGGCGGGGCTTTTTTGTCGGTGCGCGGAGCAAGCATTATCATTATTCATCCTGTCCGCCATGGGCGGCGCGAGACATCCCATTAATCAGTCAATGGATCAAGAAGGTATCATGGGGCTTCTGTCACCTCGACTCGCGCGAAGCGCTTGCGGGCCTGCTGGAGGCTGACTCCATCCTGTACGACGACCCGCTCCCATTCCTCATCAATGGAGGTGACGACCGGGGATTCGGAGGACGCCTGCCAGGCAGTTGAATCAAGGGAGGCGGAGAACTGTACCGCGTATTGGATCCCAGGAGTCCCCTTGCGACGAACAAACTCAACCCGCAATCTTGCATCGTTTCCGGTGTCCTCAGGGCGGATATCGGGCAAGCCGCTGGTACCGGTGCCGGGGACAAGGGTGCGGGCCGTGCCGGAATGGGCAATGGCAGGGTCCATGCCAAAGGCGTATTTGAGCAGGTTGGGAATACCATCCCCGCGGGGAGTGGCATCCGGCGCGGCATCCTGGCCGTTCAACCCGTTTTGATCGGCCCATGAGTCGAAAGCGCTGCCGACCGACGGAACAAAAGAGACCCCGTCCAGATAGCCGGTGGTGGAGTAGTCTCCGTCTGCCCCCGATTCCAGGGCCCAGCGGACGGTGTGCGATCCATCCGGAATGGTAAGCGAGGCCTGCGTATAATTCGACGATCCGATGAAGGCTTGCTCAATTCCATCGAGGTAGACCGCCAACCGGTCCGTGAGGCCGAAGGAGATATAGGCTCCCCACCAGAAGGTGAGGGTGCCTGGACCGTTCAGGGCGACTTCGATCCAGTTGGAGTCGCCGGGGGCAGCGTTGCTGACGACAGCGTGCGTTCCAACAACCCGATAAAACTCGTAAGGACGCCATTCATTTGGGGATGCCGCAGTGGACCAGGCGAGGCTCGTGGCGTCGAGTGCATCTCCCAGGCTAATAACGGGACGGTCTTCAACGTTTAGAATGAGGGTTTTGGTGTCCGAGCCGAGGACATTGGTGGCGCTGATCTGGATCTCGTAGGTACCCGCCGCGGAGGGAAAGCCGGAAAGCGATTCTCCACCAAAGGTACTCAGGCCGTAGGGATAATTGTCGTTGTCGAAGACGAAGCTGAAGGTAGTCGGGGCGTTGTCGGCGGTGATTTGATAGGAAAAGTACTCGTCGGTGTAGGCGCTGGCGGTCAGCGAGCTGGTGATAATCGGCGGATCGGTAATGAGGGTCAAGATGGCGGTGCGACTGGTTGCCACTCCCTCGCTGTTGCTGGCCACCACGCGGTAGCCGCTGGCATCACTGGCCGTAAGGTTGCTCAGCGTGAGGCGAGGGCCGGTGGCCCCTGGGAGGGGGTCAAACGATCCATCGCCGGCTTGGCGGTACCATTGGAAAGTGGCGAGGGAGCCGGTGTTGCGCGCTTCGAGGGTCACGGTTCCGCCAAGGATAGCGGCGGCATCCTCCGGGTAGAAGAAATTCAATGCTGGGGCGATCACGACGTTTGCGGGATTGGCAAACAGTCCCAACTGCAGTTGGGTGTGGTCCGAATTGAGGCTGACGGCAGCCAGGCGGTCGCCGTTGGTGGCCAAGGTGGCTTGGAAAGAGGCGTTATATGACCAATCGAAGTCATGAGTGATGTCCTTGAAGAATTGGAAGTCCCCGTTGACGGCGATCTTGGCATACCCCCGTATGAAAGGGGAGGTGCCCGTGGCAAAGTCGCCGATGAGCAATACATCCCCATTGGCGGTGATGGAGGCAAAGTCAGCCCGTGATCCGGTGGTGTAGGAAACGCTGTAGGGGACGTTTACTTCGCGGGACCAAAGGTGTGCTCCTTCCGCCTCAAAGCGGCTGACGAGGATGCGGTCGTTGCTATCACCAAAGCTGCCGTTGGAGCCGAAGGTTCCGTTTTCGCCGGGACTGTTGTGTACAATGGTGACGCCTTGAGGATCGATCCCCAGCTGAAGAATTTCGGCGGCCGTCCACCAATTGCCGTCGAAGGTGGCACTTTGTTCCGGTCCGAAAGTCTGCCATTGCGGGATCAACTCATTGGCCGACAGGCGCTTGACGGTGAGCCGCGCGTCATTCTGCCCGAAAGGCATGGCGCCTGCAAGGATGGGCCGACCGGTAGCGTCCACGTCGAGAGCGGCCCATTGCTCGGATGATTCACAGTAATCGATGGTGTGGTCGGCGACCGTGAGGCCGTCGCTGAGCCGGATCTTGCGCAGGACTTGTTGGGGCCCGA
This sequence comes from Verrucomicrobiota bacterium, assembly GCA_041163965.1. Lineage (GTDB taxonomy): Bacteria > Verrucomicrobiota > Verrucomicrobiia > Opitutales > Oceanipulchritudinaceae > Oceanipulchritudo. The sequence goes on from JBEAQI010000070.1 coordinate 5,662, forward strand.
AAAGCGTGCCCCGGTGCGTCGCGAGGAACAAGTGGCCATAGCCGTCTTCCGCAAGAAGACGGAAAGTCTCGTTCTCATGGAAACGCTCGTCTTCGGCCTCCAGTCCGTAGCGGGTTGTCCAGAGCGCGGTTCCGTCCGAGGAGAGCAGGATGACCATGACGTGGGTGCGGAAGTTGGCTTGGTAGGTCTCGCCCCATCCGGAATAGCTTCGGACTTCGTGGGCATTTAATTCGAGGATGAGAAGGGTGCGCCCATCGGTCAGGATCTCGGCTCGTTTTGGAGAGACGAATGACCTCGTGGTGTAGCCTTGCCAGGTTGTATCCGCGACCGTGGGAACGAGGCGACGCCAGGAAAAGGAGCCGGTTGCATCAAATCGGGCGATCTCGCAGAAGGGGAGGCTTTGGTAGTTGCCGGCGATGAAATTGGGTTGCATGAGGCTGGAGGCCACCACGGCGGAGCCGTCGGTTCCGAATGACCCAACGGGGGGAGAGCCGGTGCGCTCGTAAATGGCGTCCTCGGGGCCGGCGATGGACCCGGTGAGTGGGGTTTGCCAAAGCGGGCCGTCATCTTTGATGGAGATCAGCCATGGCTCGCGGGTCGAGTATCCGTAGGAAAGCCGTGGGTTGGAACGGCTGGCGAGGATACCGTAGGAGCCGCCAGGAATAGAAGAGAGTGAATGAACCTCCTCAGGCCGGTCAGGGTCAGTGCTCGTTCGGGTCGCTAGTGGGGAGAAGGTGATGTTTGCTGCTTCCGGGCCGATCGGTTCCTGGTTGGGCAAGCGAGGCGCCTCGACCGCGCCGGCAAGAAGCGGATCCGTATAATCGATAGTGAACGAGCGCTCCGCGGTGGCGGTATTTCCGACCACGTCCGTCGCCTCGACGGTGAGGGTGTAGTTGCCATTGACGAGGCACCAACTGCCATTGGCTCCCACGTCGGGAAAATCCGCCTCCATGA
>JBEAQI010000071.1:0-2829 GCA_041163965.1 Verrucomicrobiota bacterium
TTCTCGGCTTCGGTGTGGCTGGCCTGTTGCATGCCCTCGTCAGCGAGGCATGGGTCAAACGGCACCTTGGCAAGAATGGATTTCGCCAGATCGTCAAAGCGGTCGTTATTGGCATCCCGCTGCCCCTCTGCTCGTGCGGTGTCATTCCGGTGGCCGCTGGCATCCACCGCCAAGGGGGTCGACCGGGTGCCGTCGCCGCCTTCACCGCCGCCACACCCCAGACCGGCGTCGATGCCATCGCGGCCTCGGTCGGCATGTTGGGCTGGCCCTTCACCATCGTCCGTCTGGTCATCGCTTTTATTAACGGAATCATCAGTGGCCTGATTGTGGACGGGTTGGCCGGATCCACCTCCAGCGGCAAGGCTGCTTTGGAAACCACTCAAAATGGGCCTCATGGCTCGCCCACCAACGACCCCGCCACGGTTCCCAGTTGCTGTTCCTCCGCACCGACCCACCACGGGCAAACCGGAGCCGACTGCTGTGGCGCTCCGCCAACCACCGCGCCAGTACAAAGCTGTTGCGCAACAACCACGAGCACGGCTGCGGCGGGCTCATCGAATGGTGTTGATATTCGGTCGGGCTTGAAATTTGGTCTTCTGACCCTGCCCCGTGACCTCTTTCCGGCCCTGCTGATGGGCCTCGTTCTGGCGGCCATTATTTCCTCCGTCGTCCCACGGGAATTCTTTGACGCTATTCCCGGCGGTCGCTTCGGAACCTACCTCGCTATGACCCTCGTATCACTGCCGCTGTACGTGTGCTCGACCGGCTCCATTCCGCTGGCCTTTTCCTTTTTGGCGGCGGGACTTAGCCCGGGCGCGGTCTTGCTCTTTCTCATCGCCGGCCCTGCCACCAACACCGCCACCGTCACCGCTCTCTGGAGCATTCTTGGCGGCCGTGCCACCATTGGTTACATCGCCTCCATTATTCTGACCGCATGGGGGGCCGCCTACGCCTTGGACCTCTCTGGACTGTCCCTGCTCGTCAGTGGACAGCTGCCACACCACCATGATGACCCAGGCCTTTTTCCACATGCCATGGCTCTCATCCTCGTCGGCCTGCTGGTGACCAGCCGCCTCCTTCCCACCAGCAAACGGCCATGATGGCCTACTGACCGCGGCGGATGACCGACCCCGCAAAATGGATACTGAAGCGGTACACGCGCTTGCGACGGGTCTCGATTTTTCCGCTCTGCAAGCAGATGCGACAGGGGATCTCCTCCTGCCTCAAGTCCACCGCGGCATGGTAACCGCGCTCGGAAAAGACATCGATCAGCATCGCCAAGGCCAACGGATCCTCAAAGAGTTCGTCTTCAGAATTGATATAAGCCCGTCCGGATATCGCATGCCGGATCACAATCGGCATGAACTTTTCCTCAATCATACGGACCACCTGCCCAAAGAGTTGCCGGTGACGAATCGTATATTGATCAAGCCGCTCCACCAGATCCTGACGGGCATGAATGATAATATTCGCGGAGATCGGAATCTTTGAAATGATGTCGTTGGTCTCTTGGTCGAGCTCCAACGAGCTTTGATACTTCAGCTCGCGAACGATGTTCTGCTGCACTTCCTCGATGCTTTGCTGGGCATTGACGAAATGATAATGGAAAATCTGCCGCAGCGACGTGAGCGACTCATAGGTGATTTCCTTGAAGGTCCGGTAGCGGTTCTGCGCGGCCTTGACGTCTAGATCCGTTTTGCGCAACTCCATCATCCGGCCGGTTCCGGTGGACTCAACCTGCCGGTTGTGCTCTTGGGCGCTTCGGCCACGCTGCAACTGCCGGTTCACCGACACGGCCTCATCCACATACAAGACGATGATGTGAAAGTTCGGCTTGTGAAATTGGGTCTCGGCATCGGTGCCGAGATACTTGCTACGCAGGGACAGAAGGCGCTGGTAAAACATCTTCAAACACTCCACCTGCACTTGGGTACGGGGAAACCCGTCCACAACAACGCCCGTCGCCTTGGAGGGCTGGAGCAATTCCCGCAACAGGAGCGACGTGACCTCGCGGTCGCCCACCATCATTCCAGCATCCTTCAGGCGTCGGGCCTCCGGGCTGTTCAATAGATCCGACACCACAATGGGGGTCGCCGTGAGCCCGCAATAATCCATGATGAAGCGGGTCTGCGTCCCTTTCCCCGCACCGGGTGCCCCGTTCAACCAGAAGATTTCCCGCGGAAACCGTAGTTGCTCCTCCCCCAAATCCTCCAGCAATTCATTCCAGACGGAATTGAAGATTAGCTGGGCGTCCTTGATCTCAAGATCGAGCGTCTTGGCCGGCAGTTTGTTGGGAGAGGAATCCGGGGATGATGTTGGCATGTGGAATCACAGCACCTTCGCCAGTGTTTCCTGCAGGGCGCGGGCTGATGCTTGGAGACCCTGCTTCTCCTTCGGCCACAAGTCAATCTCGACATGCTGGGAGACGCCATCCCTGCCCACCACGGTGGGAACGCTGATGGATATCCCTCGGATTCCATAGGCGCGGCCACGCTGGCTGGAGGAGACAGGCATCAACTGCCGACGGTCCAAGGCGATGGCGTGCACCACCTCGGCAATGGTCGCCCCAACCGCCCAACCGGCTCCGCCCTTGCGACGAATCACTTCCGCCCCACTGCCTTTGGTCCGCTCAAAGAGTTGGCGCTGCAAATTGGCCTGCATCCCGGGCAGGCCACTCAAAGGCAACCCGCCCACCGTGGCCGAGGACCAAACCGGGATCATTGAATCGCCGTGCTCGCCCAGAATCAATGCCTTGACCTGCGTCGGGGCAAGGGACAACTCCTGCGCAATGAGGGACCTGAACCGGGCCGTGTCCAACATCGTTCCCAA
>JBEAQI010000072.1:0-4358 GCA_041163965.1 Verrucomicrobiota bacterium
ACGAGGCTTTCGGACAATTGTCCAATTGTGCTGACCGGCGTCCCATTGACCTCGAGAATGACCATCCCCGGAGCCAGGAGTTGGGCATGAGGCGAACGGGCATCCACCTCGGTGACTACCACTCCAGAATCAACGTCCAACTCCCACTCGCTCTTGGTCTCCGGCGTCACCGGCACCAGACCGATCCCTTCCAGCGGGGAATCTTCACTGGTGACCACGGCCGTGGGGTCATCCAGACTGCCGAGCACCGTTGGCAGGATGAGCTCCTCGCCATCGCGGAGAATCGTCACCTGCACCTCTGAGCCTGGCCGCATCGAAGCCACCTTCAAACGCAGGTCGGCCACGCTCTCCACTTCGTAGTTATCAATCTTGCGAATGATATCGCCGCGCTTCATTCCGGCCCGCGCGGCGGGAGTTTCATCTTGAATGTTTTCTACCAAAGCCCCCTTGGTCCCCTCTAAACCAAAGGCCTCCGCCATGTCAGGATTCAAATCGCTGATGCTCACCCCAAGGTAGCCACGCCGTACCTTGCCGGTATCGATCAGTTCTAGAACCACCGTCCGTGCCAAGCGCGACGGAATCGCAAACCCGATCCCAATATTGCCACCGGTCTGCGAGAAAATGGCGGTATTGATCCCCACCAACCTGCCCCTCGCGTCCACCAGCGCCCCGCCGGAATTGCCCCGGTTGATGGCCGCGTCGGTTTGAATAAAATTCTCATAGCCTTGATTACCCAACAGCCCAAGGTTGCTGCGCTTGGTCGCCGAAACAATGCCCATCGTGCTGGTCTGCCCCACGCCGAGGGGATTCCCGATCGCAAAAACAACATCCCCAACACGGAGATTGTCACTGTCCGCCATCGTGATAAAAGGAAGATCCTCCTGCTCCACCTTCAGCAGGGCCACATCCGTCCGATCATCGCGGCCCACAAGGGTGGCCTCCACTTGCGTGCCGTCATTGAGGTGTACCGTGATCTCGTCGGCCGGCTCTCCGCCCTCCGTGGATATGACGTGGTTATTGGTAAGGATGTACCCGTCCGAGGAAATGATCACCCCGGAACCAAGCCCGCGCGGGACACGGCGCTCGACGCTCTCGCCGGGAGCACGGTTGCCCTGTGGTCGCTCGGGCAATCCGTAGTAACGGCGCAGAAATTCTTCCATCGGATTGCGGTTGGGACTGCGCATGATCTCCACGATGCTGGCAGTGGTCACCGACACCACTGCCGACCGGGCCGGTTCAAGAACATCCGCGTAACTGGTTATCACCGGTGCGGGTGCCGCATCAATGGCCTCCTGCTCCAAGGCAAAGCGCTCGCCCGCTTCCTCAACGGCGCAGGCCGACAGGGCAAAACTCATAAAGGCCAAGCCAACGGCTTGTACCCGGGTTAAAGAAAAAAAGGATCCTTTGTGATTCACCATGCTTTTATTCATAACGTGCTCTGCCTTTGACGCAAGCAGTCCAAAAGGATTCAAAATTCGCTCGATAACGTTCCCGCAATCAGCGCCTTGCATGAGCGGGACTTGTTTAAAATCCCTTGATGCGGAACAGTGAGGTCACACTCTGGTGATTGTTGATGCGGAGAATGGCCTCTCCAAGAAGAGGAGCAATAGAAAGAATCGTGATCGGAAAGCCGCGGCAATCCACAGGAGTCGAGTTGGTGGAAATGAGTTCATCAAGAAAGCCCTCCTGCATGCGCTCATAGCCTTTGTCATTCAAAACAGCATGACTCACCGCAGCCCGGACCTTCGCGGCCCCGCGCTCCTTCAGCAGTCGGGCCGCGGCCTGCAACGTTCCGGCTGATTCGGTCAAATCATCGACAATAAGCACTGACTTCCCCTCCACCTCACCCACCACACTGGTTGCCTCAACCTGCGTCGCATCCTTGCGCTTCTTGGCCACAAAGCCAAAATCCGTGCCCAGCATGTCGGCATACGCCGCGGCCATCTTGATACCGCCTACGTCCGGCGAGATAACAATCAAGTCCTCCGCCTTGAACTTCTTCAAGTAATCGAAAAAGACCGTTGAGGCGTACAAGTGGTCCACCGGAATGTCAAAAAAGCCCTGGATCTGGGGCGCATGGAGATCCATCGTCAGAATCCGGTTGGCTCCGGCCGTCACCAGGAGATTCGCCACCAACTTGGCCGTGATCGGCACCCGCGGCTGGTCCTTTCGATCCTGCCGGGCATACCCGTAAAATGGTACCACCGCCGTGATCCGGTTCGCCGACGCGCGCCGAGCCGCGTCGATCATAATCAACAATTCCATGAGGTTGTCGTTCGCTGGAGGGCAAGTGGGCTGAATGATGAAAACATCCTTGCCACGGATGTTCTCGTCCACCTTCACAAACACTTCCTTGTCGGGAAAGCGCTTCAAGGTGACGTGGGTGGGCTCCGCCCCGACGAACTCGCACACTGCTTGGGCGAGGGGAACATTGGCGCTCCCCATCAATATTTTCATCTCACCGATTTGCATAATTCTTCTCCAAATCCTCCATCCGTTGTAGCAGCTCAGGCAGCTTGCCCAGCAACGCCAGCCGCCTCAGCTCCTCCATCCTGGGGCGTGCCGGGGTGCCGCTGAGCACGGTTCCGCTAGGCACATCGCGCGTGATGCCGGTCTGGCCAGAGGCCGTGACCCGATCCCCAATCTTGAGATGGCCGGCGATCCCCACCTGCCCCGCGCACACCACAAAGTCGCCCAGCTCGGTGCTACCGGCAATCCCAGTTGCCGCGCACAGGATACAATGACGGCCCACAGTCACGTTGTGCCCGATGTGGACCAGATTGTCGATTTTCGTCCCGCGACCAATGCGCGTCGCCGCAAAGCGGCCGCGATCAATGGTCGTATTGGCACCGATTTCGACCTCGTCCTCGATCACCACCGTCCCCACCTGTGGAAGCCTCTGATGGCCACTGGCCGAGGAATGGTATCCGAATCCGTCCGATCCCACGACCACTCCGGGATGCAGGCGGCAGCGCTGTCCCACCACACAGCCCCACCCCACCGTGACCCCATGAAACAACTCGCTGGTCGCTCCAATCTGCGCGCCCCGCTGCACTCGGACATGGGACTCCAGCACCACCTCCTCGGCAATGACAGCCCCCGCGGAAATGACGCAATACGGGCCGATGTGCGCGCTCGGACTAACCGTCGCCCCCGTCTCGATGATGGCCGTTGGATGGACCCCGGGAGACGGGCGCGGCAACAGCAAGGCCTCCACCCATGCGCAAATCCGGCCAAATGCTAGCGATGGATCTTCCACCCGGATCCACGCCTGTCCCTCGCGGGGTTGCCCCTCTTCCGACCGCGGCACCAGCACAAGACTGGCCCGGCACTCCGGCAGAAATTTCTTGAATTTTTGGGCAGCCAGAAAGCTGATGTCTCCAGCCACAGCCAACCGGAGATCCGCCAAACCACTCAATGGCTCCCCGCAGGCTCCCTCCACCAGCGGATCGTCCAGCAACTTCACGATGTCATCCACCCCAAGGGCCCACTTCATGGGCAGGAATGTGCGGACATCAGCGGCCTTGTTCAACCGTTTTCAGCGAATCCCGCAAAAAACTCCCTGCCCACCTTAAAACAAAAAAGCCCCGGCCTTCAACAGAAGACCGGGGCCGAAAATTTGGACCGAAAAGGATTAGTTGTTGGGGGCGTCTTCGTTGAGCTTCAACAACACCTTGTCGGTGATATCGAGATCGGAATCGGCGTAAAGGACCGTCGGAACGCCACTGCCGAGGATATCGGAGGTGTCGAAAACGAGGTCCGCGGATTCTTCCTTCAGGGCCACGTCCGTCACCACCTTGACGATTTCCTCGATCAGAGTGTTGCGGATCTCTTGGCTGCGCTGATTCAGGTTGTTCATCGTCTGCTGCTGCCACTGCTGGAATTCAGCCTGCTTCATGCGGCCCTCGTCAGCCTTGGCCTGCAACTCGCCCTGCTTTTCTTCCTTCTTGGCATCGGACAACACAGGGTTCTGCAACTCTTCCTGCATCAGACGGATCGCCTCCGCCATTTCCTGCAACTCCGCTTGCTTGGCTTCTGCCTCAGAGACCGCCTGCGCCCGAATGCTCTCCAAACGCTGATTTGCTTCGGCCGACTTATAGAAGCCGTCAAACAACTTCTGCATGCTGACCGTGACCACGGTCATTTCAGCGGAGGCCGTCGTGAAAGCCAGACTGCCCATAGCAAGGGCGGTAACGAGGAGTTTTTTGAGATGGTTCATTTGTTTCATGATTTGATAGATTGCGTGATTAGGTCAATGGAGAAGAACACTTTTCTGCGCCAGTCCGAAACCGGCCTCAGAAGCGCGTTCCAAAGGAGAAATTAAATTGATTCCCGGTATTGTTGTCGAAAATGACATT
>JBEAQI010000073.1:0-4922 GCA_041163965.1 Verrucomicrobiota bacterium
GGATGGAGCGCGCGTCGCCTATGTCACCGGTAGCGGCGGCGAAGGCGCTTTCAATGCCGTCTGGAAGCGGTGTGGTCTCCGCTTGACGCTTCGAGCAAGAAGGGCCGATCCCCAGGACCAGAAGCAGTAGTGAGGCTGTAGCGACGCGAATAAAAAAGGGGTTAGGTATCATCAAATCGAGGCTAATCGGGTTAGCAGGCCGGTTCGGTTTGCCAGTTGAATGGTGAGGCCCGGCCGGGCATTGACTTCGAGGACAACGGGACCCATCGCGATATCCCGCATGATATCAATACCGATAAAACCCAATTTAAAAGCTGCGGCGCAACGCATGGCGATGTCCATGCAGGCCTCAAAGTCGGAGACGGGCTGTCCGGAAATGCGGTATCCTGTGTCGGGGTGATGGCTGACGGGCTTGCCGAACTGGGTGCCCGAGGTGGTCAGGCCTGACTGCGGATCAATGCCCGCTCCGACCGCTCCGCAGTGCAGATTAGCACGGCCATCGGACAAGGAAGTCGGCAGCCGTGCCATGGCTAGCAGAAGCGTTCCCTTGCAGATAATGATTCTCAGATCGGGCGCGGCTGGCAGCCCGGGGTGGACCCAGTTGGCGTCGGTTTGCAGCAACTGCTCAACGATAATGGCGTCGTGCGGCCTTCCAAAGGAAAATTCACCGTGAAGGATTTGGTGCAAATGAAAGAGCAGGGCGTTTTTTGAAAGATGCCTTCCTGATATCAAGTCGACTCCATCCGATGAAGCGCTTCTGCAGAGGAGGATGCCTCTCCCTTTGGCGGATCGGGCAGGTTTTATGACAAACGGTTGGCCCTTTTCGCAGAGTCTTGTATAGACGCCTTTGATTTGTGCGGCAGACTGGATGACTGCGAATGTGGGAGGAACTGGTACGCCGGCTTGGTGGAGGCGTTCCTTAGTCGCGTTTTTGTCGCGGGCGGTATTGATTTCAGCGCGGGGGTTGAGGGCGGCCACCAGATGCCGATTCCGGAAATTCAAGCCCACGATGCCGTGGTGCATTCCCGCCTTTTCTTTGGGGTGCTGAAAATGTTGGGTCATTGTTCCATTGGCCGAAATAGGAGGTTGAAGCGAATGTATTCGCTGAGACGGATGCCATGCCATGACCCGATCGCAAGATTGGCGGCGATGTTCACCAGCAGAAGTTCCGGGAAGGCGGCGATCAGCAGCTGTAGGGATTGATTTGAAATAAGCGCATAGCAGGCGGCGGACACCAGGTAGGTTATTAAGACCCGCTTTATGGCTTCCAGATATCCGTCCTCCTCAATGGTCTGGCTTAGACGTTCACTAGTCAGGGAGAGGATGGCGATGGGGAATAGACTGATGCCGGCGGCGCCTGGAATTTCGAGCCTAGTGGCAAGAATAGAGGTCAGCATGATCAGGATGACCACGATGGTAAGGATTATCACCAGTCGGGGGAGGTGGAGCAGATGCAGGCGAAGGAGGACCAGATTCATCAGGCCAGTGATCAGCATGATGCTCATGAAAAAGAGCGAACCCGTCCAATAGCCAGTGAGGAGGAAGGATACGGCAATCAGGGAGGGCATGAAGGTACCGAAGGTGTGGAGCCCGACCAAGGTTCTGGCAATAGCGACCACGGTAGCGGCGATGGGGATCAACAGAACCACCATGATGAGGTGAATGGAGACCGAGTTTTTTTCCAGCGACACCCAGTGATTAAGAAAATTCAGGGGGTTGTCGGCGTTGGCACGGATCGCCTCGGCAAATTCCGTTACTTTCGGTTCAACGGTGAATGTCCAATCAAATCCAATGGAGCTGGTCCGGATGAAGAGGGCGCGGTCTGTCTTCGCCAGTTCCAAGTATTTTGCGGGAATTTCAGCAAAATATCCATTGGTTGGGCAGAAGGGGATCCATTCGTTGCCCAAATAAACCTCCGACCAGGCATGGGTGGTCCGCTTGGAGGCATTCTCCAGAATCAGGCCTTTTACGAAGCGAGCAGGGATGCCGCGCGCCCGGCAAAGGGCGATGAAAAGGCGATTCTTTCCGTTGCAGGATGCCTGTTGGAGCTTGAGAGCCGTAACGGCATCGGTGGCCCCGCGGATGGGTCTGTATTCAATTTCATCGGCCACGTAATCAAAAACGGCCCGAAGGGCTGCGGAGGAAGTGGCCCCGTTGGGCATCAATTCCCACGCCAGAGCAATAATGTCTTCGTCCTCGGCCTGAATGGTGTCTGTCTGGCCGAGGAATTGGACGAGGGAAGGGTTGGGGCTGGGATTGACCAGGAGACCGCTTGGCAGAGCGAAGGTTTGTTTTTCGGTCTGGGCGAAGAATTCATATCGGATCACGGTAGGGCCCTTGACCCCGTCGCTTTCCCAGACAGCTTGCCGGTCGGGTGAAACGGTGAATTCAAAACTTGGTGCGGTCTGCGATTCCCGGCGAATGCGCTGCCTGGGAGATTGGGCTGGTAGAAATGTCGAAACGCGGACCGCTTTGTCGGCCGCCTCGACCGCCACTTCCAAGGTGACCTGGTAGCCTGGCTCCGGCTGGATTTCAACAATCTGATATCCGAGGGCATTGACTTTGTAAAACGCGATGCCACACGCAAACGCAATCAGGATGACGGCAAAGGCCAATTCCCGCTGTCCGAATTGTTTGAGGAGGTCCATGGGATTAAGACGTTTCAATCAATCCTGACTCTGAAGAAAGTTGCTCCGTTGCTGTAAAGGTAATTAGGCGGGATGGGCACTGAAAGTGTTCCGGTGATCCCGTTCACGCCTGAACTACCCAAAGGCTCCCATGACAAAGGGTCGAGGTTGGAACTTCTTTCGAGGTAGTATTTTAGACCAAGGGTTCCCTCAAAGAGAACATTCCAGTCCGTCCCCGTGGGCGCGAGCTGGATAATCGGGACTACCAGATCGGGGGGCATACGGAGGCTTCCAATCTGCAGGGTGGACCCAGCGGAGATGAAGTGGGATGTTGCGTCGGCAAGTGTGCGGGCTTCTCCGGAGAACACATCTGCAAGAGGACTTCCCGGAGCTGAATCAACGCGAATGATGTAGGTGCCCACAGGCAAGGGTCCGACAGTCCAGTTTCCCAGCGCATCCGAGATGGCCCCTTGGTCCATCTTTTCTCCGGTGGCGGCGACCAGCACATCAATGTCGACGTTGGCGATGGCAGAGCCCGTCAGACGGTCCAGCACGGTGCCCGAGATAGATCCGCCGCGGTCGAGGGAGAAGTCGGCCGTGGTCCCCGCGCCGCCGATAACGCTGACCCCGTTGGCGGAGGCTTTGGTCCATGTGCCATTGTAGTACTCCACCGAATACGTCTGGTCAATGGTGGGGTCGCAGCGTACCAGGAAGTTACCCGGTGCAAGTGGTCCGAAGATATAGTTCCCACTAATATCGGTTGTGGCGTCGCCCGAAACGCGAAGACCGGTTGTCGCGTCGAAAATATCGATGTCGATACCCGCGAGCGGCAAGCCCCCGACCTGTGAGAGGACTGTCCCTGAAATCCAGCCCGCGGCCGGCAAACTGAAATCAATATTGGCAGTGGTGAGACTGGCCGATACCTGAACGAGTGTGGCCATCAGCTTTTCCGTATTGTCTGGATAATACAGCAACAGACGACCGCTCGTGGGGAGTGGGTCTGCCCGGATTATGTATTGGCCAACAGGAACGGGGCCTATCAGATAGGACCCATCAGTACTGCTGGAAGAATCCACGTTTATCCTGTTTCCGAGGCTGTCATAGAGGTCCAAATCCACCCCGGAGAGTATGTTTCCGCGATCGTCGCGAATGGTGCCCGCGATGGCCCCACCAGGCAGCAGATTGAACTGGATGCCTGTCGAGTCGATTCCGCTGCCCAGACGAATGGGGCTGGCGATTGCCGGGTCCAACGGCGCGGCAGCAAGTAGCGAATAGTAGGCTGGAGCATACCCTTGTGCAAGCGTCGGATCCGCTTTAAGGTAGTATTCCCCTGCTGGCAAAGGGCCGATTGAGAAAGTGCCATTCAGCATCGACCGAGCGGTAAGGTGGAGGCGCGATCCGGCGCTGTCGTAGAGGTCAAGGTCGACGCCGTCCAAGGGGTTATTGGATGACGAAAGGATGGTCCCAGTGATATTGGCACCTGGGCGAAGAGCAAAGTTATGGTTTACACTGCGCTGGCCGGCCGTGACCGTTATCGGAGTCGCCAATGATTCCAGAAGCGGAAGGGTCCCATTGGCCTCATAGTAGGCGACGGCGTGCCCTTGGGTGGCGTTGGGATCAGCCCTGATCACGTAATCGCCGGGAGGCATGGGGCCAATGGCGAAAGTCCCATCCAAAGCGCTTTTGGCATTGAATGGAGCGCGGGCTCCTCCCAGATAATAGATATCGAGGTCAATGTTCTCCAATAGCTGCCCGGTGCTTCCGCTTGAAATTTGACCTTCGATGGTTCCCCCCGGTTCCAGATCAATGGTGATTCCGGTAACCGGCTCAGTTGAGATGGCCACTGGAAACCCGGTTGCTTTTTCGACAGAGCCGCCGTAAAATTCTGAGACAAAAAGTTGTCCCAGCAAGGGATCCGGGTCGGCGCGGATGAGGTAACTGCCGCTAGGAAAGGCTCCCAAAACAAAATTCCCGGAGGCGTCTGAGGCGCCGGGATAATTTCCCAGAAACTCGCCGGTCACCGCTTCGTAAACGTCCAAGTCTACATTGGGAAGGGGCGCGCCGTTCCCCTTGACCGAACCGGAGATGGGATAGCCGGGGAGAAGCTGTATATTGATTTCCGTGACGTCCTGTCCACTGGTGACGTTTATGGGGGTAGCTGAGCTTTTGAGAAAAGCTCCTCCATAATATCGGTCTGCCAGAGGGGCGGTCGCATCCAGGTCGATACGCAGGATGTATTGTCCCGGACCTGGCAATTGAACTGTAAAGGCACCGGTGCTGTCGGTCATGGCGGGG
>JBEAQI010000074.1:0-4478 GCA_041163965.1 Verrucomicrobiota bacterium
GACCCAATAATCCTCACTGTCGCGCCATGTTTCCGGGAAATAGGTCAGGCCATCCCACCAGCAAAAATAATCTCCCGGGACGGTGCGGTGCATCAGGCCCCTGTCAGAGGAGGGTATAAACTCATCGTCCGTGGGATAGCCGACGATGGTTTTCTCCCGTCGATCCCGCAGGATGCCGACCTGTTCTTCCTGATCTATCCACAGTTCCGGGTAGGCCATTACCTCAGTTACGGTGCTATAGTCGCCGAACCAAGCGACTGCAAAGTCCAGGTTAAAGGTATCGGAGGTGCTGAACCCGGAGCCACTCTGATCCGTCTCAACGCGGGAGGCGTAGGAGGTCCAGCGCATGAATCCGACCGGGGTGAGTCCGGTGCCAACCGGATCAAAGGCGGTTTTCTGGTGGTGCCGCAGGAAAAATCCAAAATCGTCGATGGCCTCCCAAGTCATGGCATCGTCGTCAAAAATGACGTGGGCGGCGGTACTGACGACGCCGTCGGCCACGATGGAGGCGCTCCCTGATGCGTTGGCGACGGAGACCATCCCCGAATACAGGTGAGGGTCCTGAAAGACGCGCGGGGCGATGAGTGTGGTTGGGACGATGGTATTTTGGGCGAAGAGGGGGAGATAGCTCATTGGAAGCGAGCCGGCAGCGAGGAGCGGGAGAAGTCGTGACATGGAAGAGAAATGGTTTGAATGTTAAACGGGCGCTTACTTTACAGGGCCTTATTTAAAAAATATGATCTCTTGAGGAGCGCAAGTTTGTCTGTATGTTCGGGTGGTTATGAATCGGTCTGTTGTCATTGCGTTAGGCATTCTTTTGGCCATTGGCCTGTATTTGCTGAGTGGCTTGATAGGTGCCGATGCGCCACCGGAGGAGGTGCCGGTGGATGCTCCTGGGGCACGGTCGATGACGGTGCGGGTCAAGCAACTGGAAGCAGAGGAGGTACCGCGCGAAGTTGTCCTGGTGGGAAAATCCGCCCCTTCTCGAGTGGTGGACTTGCGTGCGGAAGTGGAGGGCCGGGTGGAGGCGGTCCCCGGAGAGCGCGGCCGCTTCGTGAAGGAGGGGGACGACCTCGTGCGCATTGAGACGCGAGATTTGCCGGAACGGCTGAAACAGGCCAAGGCAGTCGAGGTCCAGAGCCGGCTGGAATTTGCTTCCGCGGAGCGCTTGCATGAGCAGGGGCTGCGGTCGGAGGCTGATTTGGCGGGGATGGAGGCTGCCTTGCGCGGGGCGGAACAGCGGGTCAAGGCCCTGGAGATTGAGTTGCAAAAGACACGGGTGAAGGCGCCCTTTGACGGGTTTTTGCAGGAGCGTGATGCGGAGGTGGGGGACTTGGCTCGGATCGGAGAGCGATTGGCGCGGGTGATTGATTTGGATCCCCTGATTATCACGGCGGAGGCCACTGAATTTCAACGCGATTACTTGAAAGTGGGAGAAATTGGGCATGCCCGCTTGGCTTCGGGGCGCGAGCTGGATGGGGTGCTTCGGTATGTGGCGAGTGAGGCCGATGCGGCCCGGCGGACGTTCACGGTTGAATTGGAGGTGCCGAATCCCGATGGCGAACTGGGGGCTGGTTTCAGTGCCGAGATTGCGGTGGAGACCGAGCGCGTGTGGTCGTACCGGATCAGCCCAGCCCTTGTTTCCATTGCCGATGATGGGACATTCGGGATCAAGGTCGTAGACGAGGCGGACCGGGTCCGCTTTTATGTGGCGGATCTCGTAAAGACCAGCCCCGAGTATATCTGGGTGACCGGATTGCCGACGCGGATCCGCTTGATTACTTTTGGGCAAGGGTTTGTGAAAGAGGGGGACATGGTGAACGTGCAGTTGGATGAGTCCGATTGGAATTGAGGGACCTTTCCATGGATGGACTCCTGAAAAGTTGTTTTGACCGGTCCCGCACGGTGTTGCTCATCCTGTTGTTGATCCTGATCACGGGGGCGACGTCTTATCTGACGATCCCAAAGGAGGCCCAACCCGATGTGACGGTGCCCTATGTCTATATAAACCTCCATCATGAGGGGATTTCGCCGGAGGATGCGGAGCGGATGCTGGTACGCCCGATGGAACAGGAATTGCGAGGTTTGGATGGGCTGAAGGAAATGACCGCGTCGTCCTACGAGGGGGGGGCGAACGTGATGCTGGAGTTTGAGGCCGGTCAGGACATTGACCCCATCCTCAACGACGTCCGCGAAAAGGTCGATATTGCGAAGGCCGAATTACCGGCTGAGACGGATGAGCCCACGGTTTCAGAGGTGAATCTGGCTTTGATGCCGGTGATTGTGTTGTCCTTGTCGGGGGATATCCCCGAGCGCCAGTTGTTGCGGGTGGCGAAGGATTTGCGGGATGAGTTGGAGGGCATTCCGGAGGTCTTGGAGGTGGAGATTGGGGGTGACCGAGAGGAGGTGGTAGAGCTGGTGGTGGATGCCGGCTTGCTACAGACCTACAATCTCAGCTTGGAGGAAATGGCCTTGGCCGCGCAGCGGAATAATATTCTGGTGGCGGCGGGGAATCTCGACAGCGGGTCGGGGCGGCTGGCGGTCAAGGTTCCCGGGTTGTTCGAGACTGCCGAGGATGTCTTGAATTTGCCAATCCGCGCGGTGGGGGACACGGTGATCCGGACCCGGGACATTGCGACGGTTCGACCCACTTTCAAGGACCCCAATGGGTATTCACGCGTCAACGGGAAACCGGCTTTGACGCTGTATGTGAAGAAGCGGGTGGGGGAAAACGTGATCGCGACGGTGGAGAAGGTGCGGGCGCGGGCGGCGGAGATCCAAGCTGGCTGGCCTTCCGGGCTGGAGGTTTCCTTTTCCCAAGACCAGTCCGTCTACATCCGGGACATGTTGCGCGATCTGCAGAACAATGTCCTGAGTGCGATCATTCTGGTGATGGTGGTGGTGGTGGCCTCTTTGGGTATTCGCAGCGGGCTTTTGGTGGGGCTGGCCATTCCCGGATCGTTTCTGGCAGGGATGCTGACCCTCAATCTGCTTGGGTTGACGATCAACATCGTGGTTCTTTTCAGCCTGATTCTGGCGGTGGGAATGTTGGTGGACGGGGCCATTGTGGTGGTTGAGTTGGCGGACCGGAAGATGAATGAGGGCCTGCCACGGGCCCGGGCTTATTTGATCGCCTCGCAGCGAATGGCCCTGCCGATCATTTCCTCCACGGCGACGACGCTGGCGGCCTTTTTGCCGCTGTTGTTTTGGCCGGGGATTGTGGGCGAATTCATGAAATTTCTCCCGATCACGCTGATCGCGACCCTGACCGCCAGTCTGTTGATGGCGCTGGTGTTTGTGCCGACCCTTGGCGGGATCTGGGGTAAGCCCGGACCGGCCAGTAAGGAGACCATGCGCAGTCTGGCGGCGGCAGAGGGAGGCGATCTGACCCAGCTCGGCGGATTTACCGGATGGTATGTGCGTCTCCTAAGAACGAGCACGCGGCATCCTGGCAAGTTATTGGCGTTGGTGGTGCTGGCCTTTTTTGCGGTACAGGTCATGTACAAGCAGTTTGGCAAGGGGGTGGAGTTTTTTCCGCAGGTCGAGCCCGACTTTGCCACCGTCATCGTTCGGATGCGGGGGAATCTTTCCATTAGCGAGATGGATGCTCAAGTGCGGGCCGTGGAGGAGCGGATATTGCAAGTGGAAGGGATCAAGACGGTGGCTGCCCGATCTGGTGCAAAGTTTCAGGGTGACGGGGTGACTGAAGACACCCACGGACTGATCCAACTCGAATTTGAGGACTGGCAGGAGCGCCGACCGGGGCGCCAGATCCTGCGGGAAATAGAGGAGCGGGTGGCGGACGTGGCGGGAGTGATCATCGAGATCCAGGAGATGGAGGCAGGGCCACCGACTGGGAAAGACATTCAGATCGAGGTCAGTTCGTTTCGTCCCCAACTCCTAGAGCCGGCGGTGGAGCGCATTGTGGAGCGACTGCGCACTGTGGAAGGGCTGAAGGACATCAGTGACAGCCGACCGGTCGAGGGGGTGGAATGGCAAGTGCGTGTGGATCGAGCCCAGGCCAGCCGTTTTGGCGCCAGTATTGCGATGGTCGGCAGTTACGTCCAGTTCATCACCAATGGCCTCTTGCTCGGAACCTATCGGCCCGATGGGGCGGACGATGAGGTGGACATTCGGGCCCGCTTTCCCCACGGCCAGCGGAGTCTGGATCAGATTGGTGAATTACGTCTGAGGACGGCTTACGGCAACGTTCCGATCACCAACTTCGTCACCTGGGAACCGGCCCCGCAGGTCGGACAGATCAATCGCATTGATGGGCAGCGCTACTACACCATTTCGGCCAACGTGTCAGGAGAGTTGCTACCGGATGAGAAGGTGCGCGAACTCAGGGAATGGCAGGCCGAGCTGGACCTTCCAGAAGGCCTCAGCATCCGGTTCAGGGGTCAAGATGAGGAGCAACAAAAGTCGATGGTGTTCCTGAGCCAGGCTTTTCTGGTGGCGATCTTCATCATGGCCAT
>JBEAQI010000075.1:0-2997 GCA_041163965.1 Verrucomicrobiota bacterium
TGGAGGACAGGAGAGTTTCAACGAGTCCGGTGACGAGGCCGAAGTGGAACAGATCTGCCTGCGCCTCATCCGTGCTCAACTGGTCCGCCTGAGAAAGTCGGCCCAGACCGCGCGGCGACTGACCGTGGCCATCCGCTACACCGATTATGTGACGACGCAAGCCAGTCATACGTTGGTCGAGCCGGCCAATCTGGATCCCGTCTTTGTTCCCGAGGCACGGCGTCTCTTGATACGGGCATGGAACCGGCGAGTCCGCTTGAATCAGGTACGCGTCCAATTGGATAATCTTTATCCCGATTGGAATCAGGGAATGCTTTTTTCCGAAAAAACGGAACGCCAGCGCCAGTTGTATGCGGTGCAGGATGCGCTCAACGCCCGCTTTGGTACGGGGATGCTGGGGCCGGCAAGTCGTCTTGCTGGCAAGCGGGCCTTCAGGGCTGGCGCAGAAGACTGAGGATCTGGGCCACGGTCCGTTGTGTGGCCCCCTGACCGGCCCGCATCAGTGAGGCGGCCCGGCCTGCCATCCCGCCCCGGTCATCGGTGTCGGTGAGGAGGGCCCGGACCGCAGGAAGCAACTCAGCGGTCCCAGCGATCTGGCGGGCGGCATTGGCTTGGAGCAACTGGCGGGTGACGGTACTAAAATTGCCCATGTTAGGCCCCAGAATGAGCGGTTTGCCGAGGGCGGCGGCTTCCATGGGCGTTTGCCCACCGGCATTGGGTGGCAGCGATTTGCCAACGAAGACCAGCGTGGCCAGACGGGTGAGCGCTTTCAATTCACCGGTGGTGTCACCGATGTAAACGAGGGTGCCGGCAGGGGCCACCGGCCCATCCGAGCGGAAGTGGTAGGGAAGACCAGTGCCTCGCAAAATGGACTCGATTTCGCGGCGCCGCTCGGCATGCCTGGGCACCATGAGCAGCCGTAACTGCGGGAAGTCCGGGAACAGGGAGCGGAAGGCATCCAGCAGGGCGGTTTCCTCCCCGGGCCATGTGGACGACCCCATCATGACCTCGATGCCGGACGCTTCATGCGCGCTCGCCGCAAAGCCGAACGACTGGAGGAGCGTGTTCCTCTCCTCGGGCGTCAGGGGGGGCGGTGGAGCGAAGTCGAACTTCAGATTGCCACTATTCAGTATCTTTCCCGGCTGAATCCAATTCAGCTGCGCGAAGCGCTGCCGATCCAGCTCGCTGCCGGCGAGGATCAGGCTGATTTTGTGAAAGAGCCCCTTGCCCAACGAGGAAAGACGCTTCTGCCGCGCAAAGGAACGCTCGGAGAGACGCCCATTGATGACGACGATCGGCACCCGGCGCCTCCACCCTTGGTGGATGTGCTCCGGCCAGAGTTCTCCTTCCATCAGCAGAATCAGGTCCGGCTGAATCTGATGCCATGCCAGCCGTGAAAACGGCCAAAAGTCGATGGGAAAGCTTCCGATCCATGCGACCAGCTGTTGATAGCGCTCCCGGGCCAGCCGCAATCCAGTGCTCGTGGTGGTCGTAAGGACCATCTCAATGCTTTCCCTTGAAGAGAGCGACACCAAGAGTGGGCCGATGGCGTTGAGTTCGCCCACGCTGACCGCCTGAATCCAGATTCTTTTAACACCTGGCCGTTTTGCTGGCAGTCCTCGCGTATGCCCGAAGCGGTTGCTCAGACCTGCAGCGTATCCACCGCGGCGCCACATCCGCATTAGATAGTAGGGCAACAACAGGATGAACGCCGGAAGAAAAAGGAGACGGTAGAGAGTAAGGGCCATCGTCAGCAAAGAGCTTCGCGGTCCCTTCTCATTCAACAAGCAAAAACGGATCCTTGCCCACGGCTCAATTCAGGCTTGGCAATCCTCCCGGGACGATATGCTCTCAAGCATTTCATCCCTTCACGACTGACATGAATCGAATTGAGCAAGCCTTCACACTCGCCCGCGAGGAAAACCGGGCGGCTTTTGTGGCCTACGTCTGCGGCGGTGACCCGACCCCCGCGGACTCCTTGGAGGTCTGTCGGACGCTGCTGGAAAACGGGACCGACATTCTCGAGATCGGGATGCCGTTTTCAGACCCGCTGGCGGACGGCCTGACCAACCAATTGGCCGCGGAGCGGGCCCTTGAGGGCGGCATGACCCAAGAGAAACTCTTCGCGCTCGTCCGGGAGGTGCGTGCTTTTTCCAATGCCCCGATTGTGCTCTACACCTATTACAATCTTCTTCTGGCCCATGGATTGGAGACCTTTTGCCGGCTCGCCGTGGAAGCTGGCGTCGATGGGGTCCTGACCCTTGACCTGCCTCCTGAAGAGGCTGCTGAGCTGGATGCCGCCTTTGCCCAAGTCGGGCTCAAAACCGTCTACATCGTGGCTCCCACATCCCCGCCTGAGCGGATCGCCCTCATCGCCTCCCATGCCACTGGATTCATCTACTATGTGAGCCAGGAAGGGGTCACGGGCGTTCGCGACGCGGTGGCCTCCGATCTCCATCAACGCGTGAGCGCCATCCGCCAACATACCGCTTTGCCAGTCGTGGTGGGGTTTGGCATTTCCCAACCCGAACACGTCAAAACCGTGGCCGCGGTCGCCGATGGCGTGGTGGTGGGCAGCGCCCTCGTCAATTGTATCGCCGCCACGCCATCCGAGCCCAACCGGTTTCTTCCACTCCTGAAGTCCAAATTGGATGGCCTCATCCCCATGCTCGCCAAAGGGCAGGGGACCTGATTCCAGCATTTTGAGGATTTCCCCGAAAAAGCAATTGACACCAGAATGTGAACAACATTCTTTCCAGCCTTTTACGTTTGTCCGAATCATGAAGGTAGCATCATCCATCAAGAGTCTCAAAACTCGCCACCCTGATTGCCAGGTCGTTCGCCGTCGCGGGCGCATCTACGTGATCTGCAAGACCAACCCGCGTTTCAAAGCCCGCCAAGGGTGATTCGCCACAAAATTTTTGGCCCAATGAAAGCTGAAATTCATCCCAAGCTCAACCCGGTCTGTTTCCGAGATGTTTCGACCGGTAAGAATTT
>JBEAQI010000076.1:0-3658 GCA_041163965.1 Verrucomicrobiota bacterium
CGACATGGCGCATTACACCATGGTCAAAACTACCACTTTTAACGGCGTGCAACTGCCCGCCATCGCGACCTACGAGCCCGATGACGACCACCTCCACGTGCTGCGGGAATACGGATTTGAAAGCTATATCGACCGGCTCGGCTAGCCATCACCAACCGACCGGATGCCAGGTTGTTTTCAGGTCCTGAAAAGCCAGTACATCCTCAAGCGGGTCCGTCCGCCCACCGCTTTGAAAACTGAGCCGCTTCACCGTTTCGGCGGCGGCCTCTTGGATCTGTTTTTCGACCTCCGGGTCCAACGACTGGCCAAGAATACCGTCCACCGCCCGGTGCGTCGCGGCAGCCATCGCCAATTCCCGCACCTCGCCGGTAAGGATGGCCATGGTCCCGGCCGGCAGATCACTCGTATGCCAGATTTCGCCCAGAATGGAGGCGGCAATAGCCAGACGCTCTCCAACAATCGAAATGCAGGCGTTGCCACCGCAAAGAAGCCGCGCCATGCCACTCACGAGGCCCTCGAAATCACGGTCTGCATGAATCTGAGCGACCACCCCGCAAGGCTCCGGCACGGTGAAGACAAAATGGGGACTGGCCACCGGATTCACGGAAGAACTGAGTTGCTGAAACTTGTCGGTCCAGCCCGCAAAATGAACCAGCGTATCGACCGCTGCTTCGACCGCGCGCCGGGCCGGTAGCGGGGACATCCCATGCCACTGCAGGGCGCTGGCGACCTGGGCCGCCCCGCCCTCCAACATTTCCGCGGCCCGATACAGGATTTGGCCACGAAGATAGGGCGACTGGCTACTCCATTTCGCTTGGCCACCGCTGGCTAACGCCACCGCGTCTCGCAGGTCCTTCCGGCTGGCCTTGCAATACGCCGCCAGGGGCCGCCCGTTCTTGCTCATCACCATCGCGGTGTGTCCGCTCTCGGACCGGGGGAATTTCCCGCCGATGAATAGCTTGTAGGTTTTGTTCACTGTCAGACGTTGCGCCATTTTTCCTCCTCAATAGATCAATCTCAGCCTTTTGCGGACGTCCGGACCCAGCATTGCAGGCCATGCCAGCCGCCCTCTCGCCCGATCCCGCTCTCCTTGAATCCACCAAAGGGCGCCGTGGGATCGAACTTGTTGAAGGTGTTAGCCCACAGCACCCCTGCCCGGATAGCGCTTCCAACCTTGAAAATTCGAGAGCCTTTGTCCGTCCAAACACCACCACTGAGCCCGTAACGGGTATTGTTCGCTTTTTCCACGGCCTCCTCCGCGGTGCGAAAGGTCTGCACCGCCAAAACCGGCCCAAAGACCTCTTCCCGCACGATTCGTGCGCTCATCGGGGCATCCCGCACCACTGTCGGGCGACACCAGTAGCCGCGCTCCGGCACCGCCTGACCCCCTTGCCAAACATCCAGCCCCTGTTCCCTCGCCTCCGCCAGATAGCACGAAATACGCTCCATTTGGGGAGCATTGTTGATGGCCCCGATGTCAGTGTTCTTGTCGAGTGGGTCTCCCATCACCAGCGTCCCGATGCGATGCTCCAGCCGCCGCATGAAATCTGGGTAAATCCCCTCTTGGACGAGTAGCCGCGATCCCGCACAACAGACATGCCCTTGGTTGAAAAAGATGCCATTGACCACTCCCTCCACCGCCTCGTCCAGGGCCGCATCCTCGAATATCAAATGCGCCGCCTTCCCTCCAAGTTCAAGGGTGTAAGGCTTTCCCGTCCCAGCAAGGCCGCGCTGAATGGCCTTGCCCACCGCCGTTGAACCGGTGAAGGCGACTTTGTCCACTCCGGGGTGACCGACCAGCGCGGCGCCCGCCTCACCGCCTCCTGTGATGATGTTGATGACCCCCTCCGGAAATCCCGCTTCCTGGACCAGCCCAGCCAAGGCCATCGCTGTCAAAGGCGTGAACTCCGCCGGTTTTAAGACCAACGTATTCCCGCAAGCCAAAGCCGGCGCCATCTTCCATGCCGCCATCAACAGGGGAAAGTTCCACGGAATGACCTGTCCGGCCACACCGTAGGGCCGCACCGCACGCCCCGCGAAAGCATGGCCAATTTTATCCGCCCACCCCGCGTAGTAAAAAAAATGTGCCGCCGCCAGCGGGACGTCCACATCTCTTGACTCGCGAATCGGCTTGCCGGTGTCCAAGCTCTCCAAAACCGCCAGTTCCCGGGAGCGCTCCTGAATGAGCCGCGCCAACCGGTAGAGGTACTTACCCCGCTCTTTTCCAGGCAACCGGCTCCACCGCTTCTCAAAGGCGCGTCGTGCCGCGCCAACCGCCTTGTCGACATCCGCTTCGCCGGCTTCAGCGGTCTCCGTCAGGCGCTCCCCGGTCGCCGGGTTTTCCACCGGACGACTCCCGCCGGCCTCCGCCTCATGGAAGGCGCCGTCAATAAATAACCCGTAACGGGCCGCCACATGGACTGGAGTCCGCTCCGGGGCCGGAGCATACACTCCCGTCTTGAATACTTCAATCGCCTCTTTCATCCGCTCACTCTTTGCTCAGGTCATCAGGATGGCTGTAACAGCCGGTTCGCATCTTTCTCAGCTGCATCAAAATGTCGTTCATCAGGCTGCTCGCCCCAAAGCGAAACAGCTCTGGACAAAGCCACTCCGGGCCGAGGACTTCGCGAACCATGACAAGATAATGCAGAGCCTGTTTCGCAGTCCGTATCCCACCCGCCGGCTTCATGCCGATCCGTCGCCCCGTCCGCCAGTAATGATCTCGTATCGCCTCCAGCATCACCAGCGTCACCTCGAGCGTCGCGGCAGGCGAAATCTTCCCCGTGCTTGTCTTGATAAAATCCGCGCCGGCTTCCATTGCCAGATCACTCGCTTCGCGTACCCG
Organism: Verrucomicrobiota bacterium; assembly: GCA_041163965.1. Taxonomy (GTDB): domain Bacteria; phylum Verrucomicrobiota; class Verrucomicrobiia; order Opitutales; family Oceanipulchritudinaceae; genus Oceanipulchritudo. The sequence goes on from JBEAQI010000076.1 coordinate 2,846, forward strand.
CTCCAAACTGCCCAGTTCCCCCGTCTCTAAAATGACCTTCAAATGGGCCTCACCACAGGCGGCTTTCACCAACCGGATCTCCTCCGCCACACGCTCCATCTCTCCGGCGTGAAAAGCGCCCCGGTTGATCACCATGTCGATCTCGCCAGCGCCTTCCTCAACACAAAACCGGACCTCTTCCACCTTTTCCTTCAGGCGGGACTGGCCGCTGGGAAAAGCGGTCGCTACGCTGGCCACGCCAACCCCACTGCCGGCCAGCATCCGCGCCGCCGTGCGCACCATCGATGGGTACACACACACCGCCGCCACCCGCGGCAAACCGGGATCAGCCGGATCAGGGGTCATCGCCTTACCACACAATTGACGCACCTTTCCCGGCGTATCGGCCCCTTCCAGCGTCGTCAAATCGAGCATCGTGAGCGCCAGCAACAATCCTCCCGCCTTGCTTTCCGCCTTAATGCTACGGGCCTGAAAACGCTTGGTCCTCTCCGCCACCCCCACACTGTCAATAGGATACGCTGCTCGTTCCATTCCTCAACCGATAGAGGCCCGATGCTTTCGGTACAAGCCCCGAAACTGATGATAGCTTACGCCAAGGAACTTGGCGGCCTCCCCCTGATGGTACTTGGCCTCCTCAAGGGCCATCCGCAGAGCCTCCACCTCCAACTCGCGCACCAACCCGTCCAACGTCACCTCTCCCCGCAGCATCCTATCCAACCCGCCGACCGCCGGCCCCCCAGACCCCCGTTCAGATGGCGCACCGGTCTCCCCGGCATCCCCAAAGGGGTTTTCAAAAGGATCAAAATTCACCAC
>JBEAQI010000077.1:0-6755 GCA_041163965.1 Verrucomicrobiota bacterium
TTTCTTTACGGGACTGGAGGGGTGACCCATGCCTGTGGGATGAGCGGGAAATTTCGAAGCAAGAGAAATGTGGTCATGGCGGCGCTCACCTGGGGGGCGGTTTTGTTGTGGGGGATGAGACCGGTGATGTTGGCGGGGACCGCCTTGGAGGGGGCAGGTGGGACACTTCGCAACGTGATCATTGTGCAGGTCGATGATCTTGGGTTTGGGGATTTTGCTTGCTACGGGAATCCGACAGTGCGCACGCCGGCGGTGGACCGGCTGGCGCGAGAGGGGGTTCGGTTTATGGATGCGTATGCTCCATCGCCGTTGTGTTCACCGTCGCGGGCGGGGTTGTTGATTGGGCGTTGGCCGGTGCGGATCGGGTTGACGAACGCGATTGGTCCGGCCGGCAAGCGGTGGGCGGAGGGGAGGCAGTTGATCGAGCCGCCGAACCCCGATCGCCTTCCCTACGAGGAGACCACGTTGGCGGAGGTGTACGAAGCGGCGGGTTATGCGACCGCCTCCATCGGAAAGTGGCATTTGGGCGGTGAGGATTCGATGCCGCACCACCATGGGTTTCAGGTCAATTTTGCAGGCAATGACATCGGCAGCCAGCGCAGCATGTTTGGTCCCGATTACGGAATTCGACTTGGACCGGTTCCGGAGGGAGAGTATTTAACGGACCGCCTACAAGAGGAGGCCGAGGCCTTTATACGGGAGAACGCGGGGCGGCCTTTTTTTCTGATGCTGAATCATTTTGCGGTGCACCGGCCAGTCGGGGCCAAGCCGGAGACGATTGCGCGGTACGGGGAGCGCGTCGAGGGCCCATGGGGGCTGTTGCCAGAGTATGCGGCGATGATCGAGGATTTCGATGCATCTTTGGGACGAATGCTCGAGTTTCTGAGGGAGACCCAATTGGATGACACGACAGTGCTGGTCTTGATTTCTGACAATGGGGCGGTTCGCCAATGGGGATCCAACGGCCTATTGCGCGGGGCCAAGGGGCTGATTTACGAGGGGGGCATCCGTGTTCCCTTGATTATCCGTGGTCCCGGCGTGGAAGCCGGTTTGGTGTCGACAGAGCCGGTCCATGCCGCCGATCTTTTTCCGACTCTGCTGGAGTTCTCCGGTCTGGAGGTTCCCCCGCATCTCGAACTGGACGGCATGAGTCTGCGGGCCTTGCTCGGTGGGGAATTGGCGAGCTTGCCGGAGCGGCCCCTGTATTGGCATTTTCCTCACTACAACATGCACGGCTCACGCCCAGCCCAAGCCATACGAGTCGGCGATTGGAAACTTATCCATTTTTTTGAGACCGACCAGATTGCGTTGTACAATCTGCGGAGCGACATCGGTGAGAGCGAGGATGTGTCAGAGCGGATGCCGGAAAAGGTCCATGCCATGCGTGAAGTGTTGGCGGAGATGGGCCGTACCGGGGGAGCGATTCTACCGATGCCAAATCCCGATTATGCGGGGATGGAGCCCGAGCCGGTGCCCCTTTTGCCATTTGAATCGACGCGAACGGCACCGGGGGCTGATCCCAATGCCCCTTGAGTTGGCTGGAAGCGGTCAGGGAGTGTAGGTGTAAGCTGTCTCCGCGAGCGCGCGAAGCGTTTCCAGCGCGCTTAGGTAATCAGGATGGTGGGCGAGATTGGTCGATTCCAGAGGATCCATGGTGTGGTCGTAGAGCTCCGTTTCGGCGATCGTGCCGGTATGGCGGTCGCGCCATTCAACGTAGCGGAACGCATCGGTGCGTAGCGAATAGCCCATGTGGGTCCAATTTGCGGTATAGAAGGGGTGTGGGTGCTGCGTCAGCGCGAAGGGGCGGCCCGGGGCGTCGCCGTTATCTAGAAGGGCTCTGAGGCTGCTTCCTTCCAGGTGAGTAGGAATGGGCAGGTCAGCCAGATCGGCGAGGGTCGGGAACAAATCGACGAGCTCCACGATGGCTGCGGTTGAGGGGGTGTGCTGTTGGCGGGGAGCGCGGATGATGAGCGGGACCCGCGCGTCCAGCTCAAAGTTGGTGGTCTTGGCCCAGAGCTCATGTTCGCCAAGGTGAAATCCGTGATCGCTCCAAAAAACGACAATGGTGTTATCGGCCAGTCCGAGGGCCTCCAGCTTGTCGAGGACCTTGCCGATCTGGGCATCCAGAAAGCTGATGCAGGCGAAATAGCCGTGGCGCAGGGTCAGGGTATCTTCCGGCGAGAGCGGTCCTTGGGGTGGCATGCCCTTGTATGTCCGCAGTTCCCGCCAGTCATGGCGGGTAATGTCGGGCGCCCCTTTGGGAAAGGCGGGCGGTGAAAAATCCTCGAAGGTCTCCCGTTCGTACAGGTCCCAATACTGTTTAGGGGCGTTGAAGGGCAGGTGAGGTTTCCAGAACCCGACGCCAAGAAAGAACGGCTTCCCGTCCCGGGCCTGCTCCTCGAGCGCGGTGCAGGCGGCCGCTGCGATCTGGCCATCGAAGTAGGCTTCATCTGGGACGTCGAGGCATTGCCACGCTTCCTGCTTTTTGGAGGGGCCGGAGGGCTCGCCGGGAACGACCCAATCCTGCCAGTGAGCGCCGTCGGAGTAGATGGGTGGAATGGACCACGACGGGGGGTCCGAGAAGGGAACTCGATTCTTTTCCGGACGCGATTCATTATGAAAAATCTTTCCGATGCCGCGCGTGACATAGCCGTGTGACTTGAAGAATTCAGGGATGGTCATGGCAGTGGGCAGCGTTTCACGGAATCTCGTCTGAAGGTCATGCACGCGGAGCGAGTCCGGTCTCATTCCTGTCAGGGCCGATGCCCGGGACGGATTGCAAACCGCCTGCTGACAATAGGCCCGTTCGAATCGCGTTCCACTGGAGGCGAGGCGGTCGAGGTGAGGCGTCCTGGCCAAAGCGCTTCCAAAGCAGCCCAAATCCGGGCGCAGGTCATCAGCGACAATAAAGAGCACGTTTGGCGCGGCCTTGGCTGGTTCAGCGGCCGAGGCCAACGGGATGGCACTTGGGACCAGCAGGCCGGTCAGGACGATGAGGCGAAACGATAGGTTTATGAGCATGGCAGAAGGGGCATGTTTGATGGAGCGAAGGGCGGGCTCGCACAATCATTCAGGGCCGCGGCCGGATGGCAGGCAAGCCTGCCAAGGCGGTACCTAATTGGAACCGCATGATTGCCCTTGGCGAAAAAATCCCCATTCGTTGGGGTCCGGTAATGAAATGCACGTTTCTCTTATTGACCCTTTTGATTTCCCCGATCGGCTTGGTATCGAGCGGGACAGCGGCCATGGCTGCCGGCGACGTCACGGATATCCGTGTGTTGCGGCGGGTCGAGCAACACCCTGAGGCCTGGCGGGTTTGGCAGCCGGTGATTGAGCAGTGGAAGGGCAAGCACTTGGTGGTGGCCTTTGGGGCGATGGCCAATGGCAAAAAGGATATGGGAGATATTTGCGTGATGGTGTCCCGAAATGATGGGGACACATGGGACGAACCGGTCATGGTTTTTGACCACACGCAGCGGCAGGGGGCCATCCAGTTTGCCTATGCCAATCCCGTGCTGTTCAAACCCTCCGGGCAGGAAGTGATGTGGCTGTTCGCAATGCGCTGTTCGATCAAACAGGAGAACAGCGAGGAATCCGGTCTGGTGGCGGCCTACACGGCCGACGGCGGACGATCATGGACACCAGTGGAGTTGGCGATGCATTACACAGGGCCGCTCATCACAAACGCGGGCGTTGTGGAAACGGTAATCAACGGAAAAAAGCGCTATCTTCTGCCGGCGCATCGCAACACGCTAGCGGCAGATCCCCGCGGCTCCCGCGATCACTTTATCCTGAGCAGTACGAGTCTGTTGGAGTGGGAATTGGAGGCGTACATTCCAGAGCCGGAGAATGAGCGCGTCTTTTTGCACGAGGGAAACATCGGGAAGGGCGATGACGCCGGAGAGCTGAAGATTGTGATGCGAACCGCAGGCTATGAAGACTCCGCGCTGACGACAAATCCCCCTCGGGCCTATTCCAGTGTGAGCGTGGACGGCGGCCGCACGTGGAGCCCGGCGCAGGCCGAGCCGGACCTGCACAATGCCAAGTCCAAGGGATTTTTCAGTCATACTGCCGATGGGGGGCATATTTATGTCTACAACGACGGGCCCGCGCAAGGAGACCGCTCGTGGTCCGGATGGCCGAATGGTGGGCGAACCTCTCTACGCTACAAGGTCAAGCCGGTTGGCGGGACATGGAGCGAAGAGAAGACGTTCTACGATACGGGAATCAAGAATTCATATCCCACCCTTGTGGAAGTTTCGCCGGGCGAGTTTCGCGCTGTTTGGGACAGTGGCACCGAAAGACAACCCCGCACCCACATTCAATTCGGCAAGCTGACCGTCCGTCCATGAAGAGCGCAACCTTACGGGTCCGGCTGAGGGCGGGCGATCCCCTCATCGGCACCCTGATTGTGTCCCCGTCGCCGCGTTGGCCGGAGGCGCTCCAGGGGAGCGGATTGGACTTCGTTTTCATCGATACTGAGCATATCGCGCTGGACAGGACCGAGCTCAGTTGGATGTGCCATGCGTACGCTGGAATGGGATTACCCCCATTGGTGCGGATTCCCTCGCCGGACCCCTACGCCGCGACGATGGTCCTTGATGGCGGGGCGGCGGGCGTTATCGCCCCTTACGTGGAGAGCGTGGAGCAGGTCGAGGCCCTTCGCGGGGCAGTCAAAGTGCGGCCCATCAAGGGGCACAAGCTGGGCCGACTGCTCGCCGGTGAGAAAGCGGAGTCCGATCTTCAAAAGGTGATTGAGGATGGCGCGGCGCAGCGGCTCCTGATCATCAATATTGAGAGTCAGCGGGCCATCGATAATCTGGACGCCTTGCTAGCGGTTCCGGACCTTGATGCCGTTTTGATTGGTCCGCATGATCTCAGTTGCAGTCTTGGCAGACCGGAGCAGTACGACCACCCCGAATTTCTTGCGGCCTGCGGCACCATTTTTCGGAAGGCGCGGGCCGCGGGAGTGGGCGCCGGCATCCACTTCTGGGGCACCGTCGAGCAGCAAGTCCAATTTCTTCAAATGGGGGCCAATCTCCTTATCCATAGTGCCGACATTCTGCTATTCAAAAAGCATTTGAGGGCGGAGGTGGAAGCCATTCAACAGCTTACCGGAGGCAAGCGGGATGGCCTTCAGAGCGCCGCATTGAACATCTGAGCGATTCAGAAGGTGGATGTGCCAACTGTTCGAACGGGTCCCGCGTGTTGGCAGACACGGTGATCTGACGGTGGTTCAGAATTGAGACCATTGGTTTCCCATTGGCATTCCATTTGGCTGAACAAATGTCCGTAGTCTTATCACGACAATGGAGACGATGATCACAAAGACGCGGGGGTTGATAGCGGCCCCCTTCACCCCATTCAACGCGGCTGGCGAACTTGCCTTGGAATCGGTGCCGGCCTATGCCGATTGGCTGGTCTCCGAAGAAGTGGTTGGAGCCTTTATTTGTGGAACGACTGGGGAGGGCCCTTCGCTGACGGTTCCGGAACGGCTGGAGGTGGCGGAGGCGTGGGTGAAGACCGCCCCCGCGAGTTTGCGGGTGATTGTTCATGTCGGTCACAATTCCCTTCCCGAGTCAAAGCGAATGGCGGCGCATGCCGCGCAAATTGGAGCGGGCGCGGTGGCGTGTATGCCGCCGTATTTCTTCAAGCCTAGCGGTGTCCAGCAGGTTGTGGACTGGTGTGAGGCGGTGGCGGCGGCGGCCCCTAATATTCCCTTTTACTATTACCACATCCCCTCCATGAGCGGTGTGGGGCTGTCCATGGCGGAGTTTCTGAAGGAAGCAGGGCCGAGAATTCCCAATCTGGCTGGTATCAAATTCACGTTTGAAGATTTGGAAGATTATGGGGCGTGTCTTGAATTGGAGGGGGGGCGATACGATGTCCTCTTTGGGCGCGATGAACATTTTCTCTCCGCTTTGCGATTGGGAGCCCTTGGGGCTGTGGGCAGCACATACAACTTTGCGGCGCCCATCTACCTCAAGCTGATGGCGGCGTTCGCGGATGTGAAGGAGGAGGAGGCGAGGGCGCTTCAAGCGCAGGCGGTTACCCTGATTGATTGGTGTGTGCAGGGACCGTGGCATCCGATTGCCGCCTTCAAATGGTTGTTTTGGCGCGTTTCCGGCGTCGATTGCGGACCTGTACGGGCGCCGGTCCCATTGTTTCAGAGGAGCGACGCGGAGCGTTTGGAAAAAGAGCTCAAGCCTTTGCTTGAAGCAGACTTGCTGCATGTCCGGCAATCCACTTTAGTGAGTTAAAGGGATGGCACGGCGGCACATATGGGTTGGGATTTTAACGGTTACCGTGTTGAGAGCGGTGGTGCTGGGGGGAGACCTTGGCCAGCTCTTCGACTGGAAGGCCCTTCCGACCCTGCCTGATCCGATCGGGGTGGCGGCCCCCTTTGCGGGAGTGGTCGGGGAGTCGCTGGTGGTGGCGGGGGGCGCTAATTTTCCCGATGGCCGACCGTGGGCTGGCGCAAAGAAAGTTTGGCATGACAGGGTCTTCGTGCTGGATGGACCGGATGGCGTGTGGCGCGAGGCGGGGCGACTTCCGAGGCCCTTGGGGTACGGTATTTCCATCACCACCGCGGATGGATTGGTGTGTGTGGGGGGAAGTGACGCAGAGCGGCACTACGAAGATGTGTTCAGGATTCGCATGGAGTCCGGCGGGGTGGTGGTGGACCCGCTTCCCAGTCTGCCCCTGCCTCTTGCCAACGCCGCGGGGGTTTTGATTGACAGGACGATTTTTGTGGT
>JBEAQI010000078.1:0-3266 GCA_041163965.1 Verrucomicrobiota bacterium
ACAGAACTCGGTTGCGGGCCGATCAACGACGAGCACGACTACGGCGGCGACCCCGGATACGACCCGGACTGGCACCTTTACTTCGATTCCGGGGGAGGATTTTTGGAGGTGATGGTTAGACCGGACGCGATGACGGCCACGTGGTTCCACATCGATGCATCTTCCGGTGATCCCGCTCTTCCCCGCATCAAGCAGCAACTGCGCTTTGCGGTCAAATGATACTATATTCGTTTAATTTATGCGTAAGACCAATGATGCGATCAGGGCGTTGCGGTGATCGCGGAGGAGTTGTCACGCAGTGCATTGAGACGACCTTGAAACTGGGAGACCATCTCGGGGTGTCTAAAATAGAGGTTTTCCGATTCTCCGGGGTCGTTCCCGAGGTGGTAGAGCTGTGCGGGTTCCTCTCCCATGCGGACATCAAAGCGGGTGGGAGCGGAAAAGCCCCCGGAGCCCCTTTTTTCGATGAATTTCCATGGCCCCTCCCGCCAAGCGAAGTGGGCGCCGGAGGAGTGCATCATGATGCCGGGTTGCTCTGGTACGGTATCCACCTTCCCCAACAGAACGGGGAGGATGCTGTAGCTGTCGGGACCATACTGATTGGGTTGGTCGAGACCAACAATGTCGGCCGCGGTGGCGATAAAATGGGTGAGCGAAGTGAGGGCCGCCGAGGTTGTTCCCTCCGCAATGGTTCCCGGCCATCGGGCAAGGTAGGGAACACGGTGACCCCCTTCCCAAATATCGCCTTTCATTCCCCGTAAGGACCCTGCGGCGCGGTGGCCGAAGCGCGCCGTCAGTTCCGGGACCCAATAGGGGCCATTGTCGCTGGTGAAGATGACCAGTGTTTCATCCTCCATTCCGGAGGCCTCCAGCGCGTCCAGAAGCCGTCCGATTTCACGGTCCATCTGTTCGACAAAGTCACCGTACAGGCCGCCCTCGGAGCGTCCCAGAGCGGTGCCCTGTGGAACCCATGGGGTATGCGGTGAGGCCAGCGGGAGGTAGAGAAAGAATGGGGTCTGGTGGGCATCGTGTTGTCGGATGAAGGCGATGCTCTTATCAATGAAGGTGGGAAGGACCTCATCGAAGACAAAATCCGGAGCCATGTGGCCCTCGCGCCAGAAGGCCTCCATGTAGCCTTTATCGAGGTCGTTTCCAGCGGTGAAGGCCGTTGGTGGAGTAACGAGACGATGGTTTTCCAGAAAGCAGTAAGGCGGAATATCAAGAGAGGCTGGCAGAATAAATGAATACGCAAATCCATAATTCTCCGGACCGCCGGTGACGGGTTTGGTATAGTCGACGTGGATGGGATCCATGTCCATGATCACGCCATTTTCGTTGACCCGTTTGGTGGCATTGGGGAGTTGGTGTTCTGCTCCTTCCCGAAGAGCCCAGTCCAGACCGAGGTGCCACTTGCCGACGACGGCGGTGGAATATCCATGCTGGCGCAGAAGCCCCGCCACCGTTTCCCTTTCGGGGTCGAGAAAGAGGCGGCCATAGCTCCATGTCACACCCTGCTTCAACGGAGTCCGCCAGCAATATTCGCCGGTCATAATGCCGTAGCGCGTGGGGGTGCAGACGGAGGAAGGGGAATGCGCGTCGGTTAGGCGCATTCCCTGAGCCGCGAGTTGGTCGAGGACAGGCGTGCGGATCTTACCGTCCGGGTTGTAAACGGAGAGGTCCCCGTAGCCAAGGTCATCGGCGAGGACATAAATGATGTTGGGGGGGCTGGCGGCCAGCCAGATGGAGCTGGCAAGGGCACCTAAAAGGGCCGTAATGAGGCGGAGGGGAAACATCAGTCGGGTAATGAGGGGGACGTGGGTGCGGGCTGATAGGCGGGGTTGTAAGCACCGCGCTCTTTGAATCCGGGGAAGGACCGCATGCTGGCCAAGCGGGGATAGGACTCGAAGATATCTCCGGTTTCCAAGACCCGGGGCAAAGAGGATATTGAGACGGTCCGCGGCGCTCGCGGCGGCGCAAGGCAGAAGGAGAGCGGAGAGCAATCGATTGGCGGTCTGGAACCAACGGGGCGAGCTGGGCAAATGGGGCATCGTTCGGGCTCAGCGATTAGTGGGATATCGGGGTAAGCGCCCATTCCTCATAGAGGGCAAGCATGGTATTCACCGTCTCTGGATGCCGGTCCACAAGATTGGTTTGCTCTCCCGGATCGCTGTCCAGATTGACGAGAAAGAGGCCGTCGTAAGCGGCGCGGCTGCCGGAGGCGTCATCCATGAGCGGGTTCATCATGAGTTTCCACGGGCCAGAGCGCACCGCCCATTGCCCGCGATAATTCCATCCGTAGCCGGCGGCGTGCGGGCTTGGGAGGTTGGCGTCGAAAATCAATGGGGCGAGGCTCGCTCCGTCCAGCGCCAGCTTTGGAAGGGTGAGGCCGCAGAGGTCCGCCAAGGTCGGCAACCAGTCGGTGTTCACGGCGAGTTGGTCCCGAGTCTGGGCGGCCGGGATGCGCCCCGGCCATGCAATTGCCGAGGGGACGCGGAACCCTCCCTCAAAGAGCGAGCCTTTGGCCCCACGGTATGGACCGGCGAAGCCTCCGCCAAAGTGGGCCCGCTCCTCAACAGAATGGCCATTGTCTCCCTGAAGGATGACAATGGTATTTTCCCGCAAACCGAGCGCCTCCAAATGGGCCATCAATTGCCCGATGATTTCATCCTGGGTGGAAAGAAAAGCGGCATAGAGGCGCCTTGCCTCTGGCATATCCTTATTCCGGTAGTGTTGCAGCCACTTCTCCTTGCCTTGGTAAGGATAGTGCGGCGCGTTCATCGCGAAGTAGATGAAGAAGGGCTCCGCTTTGGCAGTGTCGATGAAACCCATGGCTTCCCGCAACATCAGCTCCGGAAAGTACTCCCCGTCGTGATAAACCTCTTCACCGTTGCGGTGCAGATCATGCCGGTTGGGCCCTTGCCAATAAAAGAAATGCGAATAATTGTCGATGCAGCCCACGAGGTGGCCGAAGGTGTGATCAAATCCATGCGCCAAGGGCTGGGTCTCCGGGGAAAATCCAAGGTGCCATTTTCCAATATGGGCGGTACGGTAACCGCCCGATTTAAAGAGGTCCACAAGCGTGAAGATTTCAGGGTTCAAGCCTCGAACCTGACCCCTCACGGCGGTGATGTTGTTGGCGAGGTCCAACCGGTGCGGGGCCAACCCCGTCATCAGGCTCACTCGGGAAGGTGTGCAGACCGGTGCCGCGTAAAATTGGCTGAAGCGGACTCCCCCGTGCACGATCGCGTCCATGTGCGGCGTCTCCA
>JBEAQI010000079.1:0-5893 GCA_041163965.1 Verrucomicrobiota bacterium
TGGGGAATGAGTGACCTTGGCCCGGTGGCATGGGGCGAGAATCAGGACCAAGTCTTTCTCGCCAAGGAAATTACCCGCACCCACAATTTTAGCGAGGCTACCGCCGAGAAAATCGACCAAGCGGTTTCCGAAATCATCAAGGCCCAATTTAAACGCGCCGAAGGCATCATCGCCGAGCACCGGGTGGCCCTGCAGAATATCGCTGAGGCCCTTCTCGAGCACGAAACGATTGAGGGCACCCACGTTGCCGAAATTATTGAGTTTGGCGAAATTCGCAGCCCCATCCAATCCATCCGCGACAAGGCCAACACCGGCGACGAGGATTCCACTGAGGACAGCTCCAACAAAAAGCCCTCCGAGGATGACCGCGAAGGGGAAAAAGAGCTAGCTGGTGAAACGGCTCCCGCTCCCGCTTGAGGAAGGTGGGCTTTGGCTGACGGCAAAATTACCCGCTCAAGGCAGACGGCCCCATGTTGAAAATGTCAATGGTCAGCGCGACCACAGTTGGCGAGAATCGTCCTGGAAGAGGAACATCATGTTCTGTGGGTCAACGAGGTAGCGGACATAGGGCTGGAAGCCTGTACCGGTGTCTACCCAGAGGATTTTGTTTTCCGTTTTCCACTTTCCTTGGGCGATGACGCGTGGTTCGCTGCTGCCGGTGACGCCGAGGTTACCGCCGGCACTGCGGGAGGTCTGCACAAAGGACCCATCGTTTTGGAGGAGTAAGGTCCATTCAACGACGTAGCTGAAGGAGCTGCTGGCGTCGGCGGAGGATTCTGATCGTCTCCAAATGCCGACCATGGCCGGATCAAGGGAGGCTGGGGAGGCAGTTGGCGCAGTGGGTGCGGGGATGCTGCCCGCTGGATAAAAAGTCAATTCTAGCATTGGGGACCGGTCGGTGGAGGCGAGCGGCTCCATGACCCTCAGGGTGAGCGTCGTCCCGGCCAATGTGAGCTGGGACTGGAGGATAGCTCCGGTTTGAGGATCGGTGAAGGTGCCGGTGGCGGTTTCCCCGCTCAGGGCGGCCATGATGTGGTAGGTGTATCCTGTGGCGTCCCGGATGGTACCGGTGAACTGATCCTGCTGGACTTGCGCTTCCATGGTCAACCGGGTACCGTTGGCATCGCCCTCCCATGGGCCTGACCATCCAGCGGTCGGGGATTCAGCATGAAGGAGATTTAAAAGACCCGGCCCAACGACAAAAGCCAGTAGACTGGCCAGGTGGCGTTTACTTCTCATGACGGACTTGGTCCCTTTGTAGACCCGGATCGGGCTAGTGGTTGAAGTGGAGCCACCCATCGGATTCGAACCGACGACCTGCTCATTACGAATGAGCTGCTCTACCAACTGAGCTAGGGTGGCGGGTGGAGGGAATTGGAGAATAATGGAAGAGGGGTTGGCAAGCAGAAACGAGGGCTGAATCGCGACTTTTGGAAAGGGTGATGGAACGGTGCGTGAATCCGTTTGTTGCGGAGTCTGGGAGAGGCGATTCATTGATGGAGGCAGCCTTTTGTGCGGTGATGGGGAGTGGAAATGTCGGAAGCGGAAAAATTTATTTGCTTTCGTTGGGGGCATGCCTATGCCTCGACCTTTTTCCTGTATTGAAAAGCAATTCAGCTTAAATCCAGACGACATGAAACAGATACCATTGAAGTGCACAGCGCGTGAGGCCAGTGGGCGCACGGCGAGTCGCCAGCAGCGCCAAGGCGGGCATATTCCGGCCGTCATTTACGGAGAATCGGGGACGCGTCACTTGACGGTCAACGCGCATGAATTCAAGTTGGCCTATCGGACTTTTTCGGGAAGTGCGGCCCTGATTGAACTGCAGCCAGAGGAAGGCGAATCCACCTTTGCGGTGATTCAAGAGTTGCAGCGTAATACCCGCACGGACGCCTTTCTGCACATTGATTTTCGCGAGATCGTGCGCGGCAAAGAGATGGAGGCGGACATTCCGGTGAAGACGAAGGGGACTGCGGACGGCGTGCGCAACTATGGCGGGGTGCTGGAAGTCAATACCCACGCGATCCGGGTCCGGTGTCGGCCCCGTAATTTGCCGGAAGCCGTTGTGATTGACGTGACCCGTCTGGGTATTGGTCAATCCCTCCACTTGTCGGATCTTGAGGCCGGCGAGGGCGTGACGTATTTGGGTGATCGCGAGCAAGTGATTGTGTCGTGCGTCGGGGCTTCCGGTGGATCCGGTGGTGCCGAAGCCGAGGCGACCGCTGAGGCGACCGCCAGCTAAGGGGCCGCTGGTCCCAATCTGTTCTTTACATGTCGACGGTGCGTGTCATCGCGGGGCTCGGAAATCCGGGACCGCGGTACGATGGAACACGCCACAATATCGGTTTCATGGCCGTGGACCGCCTTGCTGAAAAGTATGGGGTCTCATGGAAAACAGAAACGCGACTGAGTGTCCATGCCGCCACCATCACCATCGCGGGAAAGCCGGTTTTGCTCATCAAGCCACAAACCTTCATGAACCTGAGCGGCCAAGCGATTGGAAACATTTGCCGATTTTACAAGTGGCCTCCGCAGGAAGTGCTGGTGGTCGTGGATGAGGTACAGTTGCCGGTGGGGGCGAGTAAGCTCTCTTTAAAGGGCAGCGATGGGGGCCATAACGGGCTCAAGGATATCATCAGTCGATTCGGGGCCAATTTTCCCCGGTACCGCCTTGGGGTGGAGCCGTTGGAAAAGTGTCTGCAGCCCATGACCGATGTGGTGCTCGGGAAATTCACCGAGGCTGAGCGAAACATCCTCGCCATAAGCTGGGAAAAGGTCCTCTCTGAAATTGAGCGCGTTGTTCAATTGGGACCCGAACTGGCGATCAACACTATTAACCAACGCATTCCAAAGAATGAGCCTGCAAAAGAAACGAAACTACAAACTGACCGTGATTCTCGACACCCGGGGCTATGAAGCGCCGGTGGAAACGCTGGAGACGATGATCTCGGAAACCCTGAAAGAACTCGGTGGCGAGGTGACCGGCCTAGAGAACATTGGGCGCCACGATTTTGTGCGGATCACCGAGAAGGGCCACACTGGCGACACCTACCTGATTGTCGCGGCGAGCGGCGACGCCTCTTTGCCCGGAGCCTTTCAGGAGCGGGTCCGACTCGACAAGAAAATCAAACGCGTGATGGTGCAATCCGTCTAAGCGAGAAATGGACTGACGATGGCCACCTTCAACAAAGTCTATCTAATGGGGAACCTGACCCGGGATCCGGAAGTTCGGACGACCCCATCGGGCCTAAAAATAGCTAAGCTGGGATTGGCGGTCAATCGACGGTACCGAACGCGCGACAATGAGACCAAGGAAGAGACCACCTACGTGGACATCGACGCTTTTGGTCCGCAGGCGGAGATTCTCGAAAAATACTGTCAGAAGGGCTCACCCCTGTTTGTGGAGGGCCGTTTGCGGCTGGAACAATGGCAAACGACGACTGGTGAGAACCGGTCCAAGTTGAGTATTGTGCTCGAGAATTTCCAGTTTATCGGTGGGCGAGGCGAAGGTGCTTCGGCCGAACAGGCGGCTTCCTATGGGACTCCATCCGGAGCCGCGACTGATTCAAGTCCCGCCGGGGACCGTTTTGAAGAGGATGACGACATTCCCTTCTGATTGAACAGAACAACAACCTTTCAAGGAAACACACATGGCAAACGCTGAATTATTACTCCTCCAGCCCGTTGAGAATCTTGGCAACGAAGGCGACACAATCACAGTCCGTGCTGGATATGCGCGGAACTTCCTTCTGCCCAAAGGAATTGCGATTCCGGTGACGCGGGCCAACCGCAAACAGATCGATGCCTTGCGGGTGCGGTCTGAACGACGTTTGGCGAACGAGTTGGAGCGCGCGCAGGCATTGGAGGCCCAGCTGCAGAAGATGACGATTGTCTTCGCGGTGAAGACGGGTCCTGGCGGAAAGATGTTCGGGTCGGTGACGTCGCAGGACTTGATCGAGAAGATTGCGGAGCAGGGCGTGACCCTCGACAAGAAGCAGGTCAGCCTGTACACCCCTGTGAAGAGCCTTGGTAAGCACAGCACGCGCGTGCGGTTGCATGCCGACGTCTCCCTCACGCTCGAGTTTGAAGTTGTCTCGGAAAATCCGATTGAGGATGCCGAGGGGACGGTGGCCTGATTGCCTCCGGCCTGGCTTATCGGATCAGCAGCCAATTGCCCGGCCCTAACGGACGTGATGCATGAGTGAGGACCGAGGCCGTGTTCCGCCCCATTCCCTGGAGGCCGAAGAGGGCTTGCTGGGGGCCTGCCTGATTGACACCGACCAATCGGTGTTGTCGGCCTGCATGGAGGTTGGGCTGGTGTCGGAAGCCTTTTTTGCCCCCGCCCATCAGGTGATTTTTCATCTGATGATGGACCTCTATGCCGCGAATCACCCGGTTGATGAGGTGACAGTTTTGGATGCCCTTGGCAGCCGCAGCGTGGGGAGCATTGCCTGGCTCAAGGCCCGCCAGCGCTTGACCGATCCCAACACATCGCTGCTGGCCCTGATTGGGGGGGCGGCGGTGGTGACCCGTCTGAGCAGCCGGATCGAGTCCACGGCAAACGCCCGTTTCTGGATGGAGATTGTCCGCCAGAAGTGGTTGTTGCGGCGCTTGATTTCGACGGCGGCACAGATCGCGGAGGAGGCTTACACCAACCAGGATCAATTGGATAATTTTATTGGTCGGGTGGAGGAGCAGATCCTTTCCATCAACGAGGATCGTTCCAGCGATTCCGCGGTGAAGTTTGACGAGGCCATCATGACCGCGGACACCCTGATCAAGAGCATTCTGGAGGGGCGGCAGGACAGCGGGGTCATGACCGGATATGTCGATTTGGACAAGATGACCTTTGGGCTGCACAATGGCCAGATGGTGGTGCTGGCGGCCCGGCCCTCAATGGGGAAGACATCGCTTGGGATGAACATTGTGGAGAATGTGGCGATGCCGATTCGGGGCGAGGCCAAGGGCATCCTAGTCTTCAGTCTTGAGATGCCAGCGGACCAGCTGGCGATGCGAATGATGTGCGGCCGGGCCAAGGTGAGCATGCGGCGCGTGCGGGACCGGATGATCAGCAAAGAGCAGCAAGGCGACCTTGCCCGGGCCACGAAAGCGTTGAAGAGCGCGCCGATCTGGGTGGACGACTCCAGCGGACTGAACATCCTCCAGTTGCGGGCCAAGGCCCGGCGTGTTTGCAAGCAACAGTCGATCAGTCTGATTGTCATCGACTAACTTCAGCTGATCAATGGGACCGATTCCCGGGTGCCCCGCGAGCAGCAGATTTCCGAAATCAGCCGTGGTATCAAGGCGATGGCCAAGGAGCTGGACGTGCCGGTGCTGGTTCTCAGTCAGTTGAACCGGTCCTCGGAGAAGGAAAACCGGCAGCCGCGTATTTCCGACTTGCGCGAATCCGGGTCGATTGAGCAGGACGCGGACGTTGTTTTCTTACTTGCGTCGAAGCAGAACAGTGAGGATAACCCTTCCGTTCCTCAAGCCTCGCGCGAGCGGGACTTGATTATCGCCAAGCAACGCAACGGTCCCACCGGCAACGTTCCGTTAACATTCATACCGGACTTTACACGTTTTGAAAATTATACTGCCCAGACCGAGGTTTGATTCATGAAGGGTCTTTTGTTTTTTTGTATTTCTTGTGCGTTACTAATGGGCGGTTTGCCCCGCCTTGTGGCCCAGTCCTCCCAACCGATTGTCGCAGACATCGAGATTGAGTTTGCCGATATCCGTAATGTCAGTGACGAGGCCATTCTGGCGCGGTTACAGATTCGCGAGGGCGCCGCTTTTGATCAGACCCTTGTGGACCGTTCGATCCGCAGTCTTTACGCGACCCGGCTGTTTGATTTCATTGAGGCCCGTACGGAGGATTTACCCGGTGGCCAGG
>JBEAQI010000080.1:0-2887 GCA_041163965.1 Verrucomicrobiota bacterium
GGAGTCCTCAGAAGCTTCACAGAAGGGGAAGCGCAGGAGGGCGACTCCCTGGGTACCGGTTTTAAAAAACAAAGAGCCCTGTAAGGGCGACGGAAAGGCTACGGGCTAAAGCCCCTAAGGGATGTATTTTTGAGGGCTGGAATCGCGGAACGCGGTGCCGAGTCAAGCGGGGGACAATGTCGAAGAAGTTTAATGGCCCAACCGCATTTTTTGCTTAACGTGCCGCTTCCCTGCCCCATGCTGCCTCTCCATGGGCACTGCCATCTACCCAGGAACCTTCGACCCGGTCACCAATGGTCATCTCGACATCCTGCGCAGGGCCTGCCGGATCTTCGACACCGTGATCGTCGGCGTGGCCGAGAACCGTTCCAAAAATCCGCTCTTCAGTGCCGCCGAACGGGTCGCCCTCATTGAGGAAAATCTGGGAAACCTGCATGCTACCGTACAGGCCTTTGATGGATTGGTCGTCGATTTTGCGAGGGAGCAAGGGGCCGCCGTCCTGATCCGTGGCTTACGCGCGGTTTCGGACTTTGAATTTGAATTTCAAATGACTCAGATGAATCGGGACCTTGCTCCGGACATCGAGACCATCTTCCTCATGCCGGGTGACCGCTACTTCTTCACGAGCTCAACGATCATGAAGCAGGTGGCCCGGCACGATCCGGAGCGGGTCGGAAAATTTGTCCCGGACAATGTGGCCAGCGCCCTCAAGCGCAAATTCAACCTCGCCTAAGCCCCAATGGTCGCCTCCCCCTCCTCCGCCAAAAGATCCATCGGGATCGTCTGGCTGACCATCTTCATCGATCTGGTCGGCTTCTCCATTATCTTTCCGATTTTTCCGGCCATGCTGGAGTGGTACCTTCCGCGTGAAGGAGAAGGATCAGCTCTCGGGGCGCTGATCCGTCTCTTTGAATCGGTCTCCACCGGCGATAATCAGGCCTTCCTCACCGCCGTGCTCTTCGGGGGATTTCTTGGATCGCTCTACAGCTTCCTGCAGTTTTTCTCCTCCCCTTTCTGGGGGCGGTTGTCGGATCGTTTTGGGCGGCGCCATGTCCTGCTCATCACCACTGCCGGCACCGCTCTCTCATACATCATCTGGGCCTTCAGCGGCAGCTTCTGGGTGCTGGTGGTCTCGCGATTGCTGGGTGGCCTGATGTCGGGCAATATTTCTGTCGCTACCGCTGCCGTGGCGGATTTGACAGATGCCCGCAACCGCTCCAAGGGCATGGCCCTGGTCGGAGTGGCCTTTGGGCTGGGCTTCATCATTGGGCCGGCGATCGGCGGCCTCGGTAGCATTGTGGACCTCGGCGTCAATCCAGCCTCCCGCGCCACCTTTGCCCTAACGCCGTTTTCTTTCCCGGCCTTTGTTGCCGCTGGTCTCGCTATGCTGAATGTCATCTGGGTCTGGCGGGCCTTCCCAGAAACGCTTTCCACGGAGAAGCGTCTCCATCCGCAGCCATCACGCCTCTCTTTCTTCAGGCTGGGGTCCACCAACCCGGATGTGCGCGTGGCCCTGAAGGTCTACTTTCTCTTTATCTTCGCATTTGCCGGAATGGAGTTTACCTTGACCTTCCTCGCCCTCGAACGGCTCCTCTACGAGCCGCGCCAAATGCCCCTTATTTTTGTCACGGTCGGCATTGCGCTGGCCTTGACCCAAGGCGGACTGATCCGGCGCTACGGCCACCGGCTCGGGGAACGCAACTTCGCCACGGCCGGTCTGCTGGCCTGCGCGCTGTCCCTGGTCTGCCTCTCGGTGAGCTGGAGCACCGGCCTGTTCTACGTGGGCTTGGTGCTGCTGGGGTTTGGGACGGGATGCGTCAGTCCTTCGCTCTCTGCGCTAGTCTCGCTCTACTCGTCCGCTGATCGCCAAGGCTCCGAACTGGGCGCCTACCGGTCCATCGGGGCATTGGGCCGCGCCCTCGGACCACTCTACGGAGCCGGTCTGTATTGGGCCATGGGCTCAGGTCCAGCCTACCTCGCGAGCGCCCTCCTCATCGGCCTCGCCGCCCTCGCCTCGCTCTTTCTCCGCCAACCAGCTTGATACACGCGAATCCGATAGCCTGCTAAGGCCGCATCTGCCCGCCAAAGAGCAGGGCGTTGAGCAGCAGCTTTTCTGTCCCACGCCAATAAGCGCGGAAGGTCGGGGAGTGCCCAAAAAGAATCACCGCGCCACTGCCGATCGGCTCAACCGCAGCCGCCGCTGCACCCGTCATTCGCTGCAGATTCTTTGTGGACGCGTACCCAGACAATAAGGGGGCGTCGGTAAAGATCAGCGGGGTCTGATAAGGATCGCTCGAGGGCTCAAGGAAGAATTCAGACTCCACAAAGACCGGCAGCCGGGCCGTCCCAATCCCGTATGCGAGGGGATGGGTCAGATCCACTTCCGTCTGAAAAATCGCCCCACGGATGCGCTCCAAGGCCTTGTCGTCGGCGGCGGCCGCAAAAGGGCGGCGCATGGAGCCGTTCTCTTCGGCAGACGCGGATTTGTCGGCACTGTCCGCTGCTGGGCTCTCGGCATCAGCCTTCTGATCTTCCCGCTCGCGGATGGTCGAGACAACACCCTCGCGGATGGCCCATTCCGCCGCGTTGCCGAGACACACGAGATGACCGCCTCCCCGCACCCAGTCGCGCACCTTGTCGACGAGCCCTTTCCCATAGGCCTGCCCCCAAGCGGTTGGCAAAACGAGAGCGTTGTAGCGACTGAGATCCATGCGCTCCAACTGGGAGCGGCGCACCAAGGTCACCGGATAGTCATGGAGCACATCAAGCAAGTGCCACACTGTTCCGGTCTCGTATGGATCCAAGGGGGCGTCCGCCACAAGGAGAATCGCGGGCCGCTCCAACCGGAAAAAGCTGTTGCTACCGAGATCAGGACCTTCCTCGGTAA
>JBEAQI010000081.1:0-8789 GCA_041163965.1 Verrucomicrobiota bacterium
GGCAACCGGCGGCGGCCAGTTCCATGGCGCTCCATGCGGCGCGCGCTCCGGCTGGGGTTGGGGATCCTGGGCAATGGGTTTCCCCGTTATCTTCTGTTGCCTGCCCTTCCACGGGCAAGCCCGCCAGCCAATCCGGTGGACCAATCGGGCAAAATCCACCGGCCTTGCCCGGGTTTTCGTGCAGCCATCGCCCGATCAATTCAGGGCCGACTCCGGCCGGATCCCCACACGTCAAGGCGATCCGCGGCCTCACGACCTCTCCTCTCTGCGATGTGGTTGCATGAGGCCCTTTTTACTTTCCAGCGATATGAAACGCAAAAATACCACTCCCGGCCCGGTTTTCGCTAGGCCGCTCCGAAGGGCCTCTTCGGCCAATTGCCGCGGCCGTCCCCCGAACGAGAAAATGTGCCGGTAAAGGCCTTTCAATTCGCGCATTTCCTCCATGGAAAACCCCCGTCGTCGCAACCCGACCAAGTTGAGTCCGGAAATGGCATTGCGCTCCGCCATGAGGCAAAAGGGAGCCAGGTCCTCGGACACGCGGGCCATGCCACCGATCATCGCCGACTCCCCGATACGACAAAACTGATGGATAGCGGCTCCTCCTCCAATGAAGGTGTGATCGCCGACCTGAACCCTTCCGCCAAGTAGAACGCCGTTGGCCAGAATGACCGCCTGTCCGACCTGGCAATCATGCCCCACGTGGCTGTTGGCCATCAAAAGGGACCGGTCGCCAATACTGGTGAACGTTCCTTCCTCGACGGCCCGATTGACGGTCACCCCCTCGCGAATGACCACCCCATTACCAATGCGGACCCCACTGGGAGTGTTTGGGTCAAAGCGGGTATCCTGGGGCAACCCACCCAAGACAGCATGAGAATCCACATCGCAGCCCTCGCCTAACTGGGTTCCTGCGCGGATCACGACGTGTTCCCGAATCACCGATCCCGCGCCGATCTCAACCCCATCCTCAATAACGGCATAAGCACCCACGCTGACACTGGCATGAAGGCGCGTGGCGGGGTGAACAATGGCTGTGGGATGGCGACTCATCCGGCTGCGTCCTTGAATAATCCCATTTGTGGCTCTTTTAGCAGATCGTAGAGTTTCAAGACTCGCACGGCCTGAAGGGAAGGACTTTTTTCGTAGGTCAAGGCCCCCTCCAATTTGGCGATGACATCCTGAAGAATGGTGCGAAAACTGATGATTCCATCCACCCCCGCTTGGCGCAGCAGCGCGACACTGTCCGACCGGTAGGGTTCCGTGGTTGGCAATCCGGGTAGCACCAGAATTCGTTTGATCCCCGCAAACGCAGGCTGTGAGGCCATTTCCTCCTCGTAGGCCGCCATTTCCTTGGTCGCGTTTTTCTCGATGAATTTGAGAATTTCGGCACTGCCGCGCAGCAGTCCGGGCGACAGGCGCGTGTAGCCGTGGCAGGCACTGGAAATCACCATGGCCCGCTCGATATGGCTCAGCTCGGTCGTGAAGAGCAGGAAAGCGGGCCGGCGATCCGACTCCACATAAGCTGGATTCATGACCATTAAATCGACCGCCTCCTCCGAGTTTTTTCGACGCCCCACGCCATGAATACGGCGCATCGCCCGGACGAGAAATCCGTGCTGCTCAAAATACTCCCGGATGATGTCTTCTTCAAAACCGGACATAGCACAAAGAGTTAGCCGCTATCCGGACGGGAAGGCAACCGCATTGAGATGCCTATTGGGGAGGTCGTCAGGCGCGTTCCTCCAACAGGGCAGCACCCGCCATGGGAGGCGCGATCAACGCTTGGAATCTTTGACGATGCTCTGGACGACAGCGAAGCGTGCCTTGGTCTCCAATTGCTCTAGAATTTCCGGGTCTTCGCCCTTGGTGCGTGCTTCCTCGAGGGCCGCTTCGGCCCGCTCCAGCGCTTCGGCAACAACTTTGGGGTCAATGGCTTCCACTTCGATTGCGGCCTCGGTGAGCACCGTCACCGTGTCTCCGATCACTTCAATGAAACCCTTGTCAATCGCCACCGACTCCACCTCAGCTCCCTTGAAGTAGAGAAGCCGACCGGGTTCGATCATGGCCATCAACGGAATATGGCCCGGGAGCACATCGATTTCGCCACCTGCTTCCGTTGGCAGAACGACGTGGTCAACGGTATCAGAAAAGACCTTCCGCTCTGGGGTGACAATGTCGAGGGTCAATGGCATTGGAATCAATCGTTCTTGGCGTGGGATTCAAGGACCTCGTCGATCCCGCCCTTGTAGGCAAAGTCGTTTTCATCAACGTGGTCCAACTCGCCATCAAGGATCATTTTAAAACCCTTGATGGTGTCTTCAAGGCTGACGATCTTGCCCGCAATCCCGGTGAAGACTTCCGCCACATTGAAGGGCTGTGAGAGGAATTTTTGGATTTTTCGGGCGCGGAAAACGGTCTGCTTGTCTTCCGGGGACAGTTCGTCGATCCCCAGGATGGCGATGATGTCCTGCAGGTCCTTGTAGCGTTGGAGCACCGATTGGACACCACGGGCCACCTCGAAGTGTTCCTTGCCGACAATGGCCGGATCGAGTGCGGTGGAGGTCGAAGCCAACGGGTCCACGGCCGGATAAATCCCCAGTTCCGCGATTCGCCGTTCCAAAACAATCGTTGAATCGAGGTGAGCGAAGGTGTTCGCAGGGGCCGGGTCGGTCAAGTCGTCAGCCGGAACATAGACCGCTTGGAAGGAGGTGATGGAGCCCTTGCTGGTGGAGGTGATCCGCTCCTGCAGGTTGCCCATTTCTTGGGCAAGGGTTGGTTGATAGCCCACTGCCGATGGCGACCGCCCCAAAAGAGCCGAGACCTCCGAGCCTGCTTGGGAAAAGCGGAAAATATTGTCCACGAACAAAAGGACGTCGAGGCCCTTTTCATCGCGGAAATATTCTGCCATGGAAAGGCCCGACAGGCCCACCCGCATACGGGCTCCAGGCGGCTCGTTCATCTGGCCATAGCAGAGCGCCACCTTGGAATTTTCGATGTTTTCCTGATCAATGACGCCTGCGTCCGACATTTCATGATAGAGGTCATTGCCCTCCCGGGAACGTTCCCCCACCCCGCAGAAGACCGAGTAACCCCCGTAGGATTTGGCAATATTGTTGATCAGCTCCATGATAACCACGGTCTTACCGACCCCGGCTCCTCCGAAAGCGCCAACCTTGCCACCCTTGGTGAACGGGCAGATCAGGTCGATGACCTTGATCCCGGTGACGAGGATTTCGGCTTCGGTGGATTGGTCGATCAACTCCGGCGGATTGCGGTGGATGGGATAGCGTTTTTCATGTTTGACGGGCCCTTTTTCATCAACTGGGTCACCGGTTACATTGAAAATGCGTCCCAAAACGCCTTCCCCGACCGGGACCGAGATGGCGGCCCCGGTATCCTTGGCGTCCATGCCACGCACAATCCCCTCGGTGCTGGACATTGCCACGGTTCGAACCATGCCGTCGCCAAGGTGTTGTTGAACCTCGAGGGTAAGGGTGGTGGGCTGCCCCTGATAGGTGTAGTCGACATGCAACGCCTGATAAATCGGCGGGACCTTGCCGGCGGCAAACTGGACATCGACAACGGCTCCAAGGACTTGGACGATCTTTCCTGTGTTCTGGCTCATGATATTAAAATCTCAACTTGGGTGAAAGGATGGGTCAGGCCGTATCAGCCGCTGTGCTGGGCGGCGGCGGTGATTTCGAGAATTTCCTGAGTGATGGCGGCCTGACGGGCCTTGTTGTATTGAAGGGTGAGTGAGTCCGTCAGCTTTTTGGCGTTATCCGTGGCTGCTTTCATGGCCACCATGCGGGCGCTGTGTTCCGAGGCCCGCGCGTCAATCAGCATTTGGTAAATTTCCCGTTTGACAAAGCGGTCCATGAGGGAGGTCAGGATAGAGGCGGCGTCCGGCTCAAAGACCAAATCCCGTGTATCCGTGACGAGGGTCTGTCCATCCGCGGTAGCTTGCGCTTCCACATAGTTCGCGAGGTTTGAGAGGGGCAGAAAAGGAATAAAGGTTGCCTCTTGAATGAGCGTGTTTTTGAAGCGCGGATAGAGAACTTCGATGGTGTCGATTGTTCCGGACTTGAACGCGTCGATCATAAATTCCACAACCGGCCTCACTTCGCTGAAGGGCGCGCTCTCTGAAACGGTGAAATCGGCCAAGAGGTTGCGTTGGGTCCGGCTGAGGAATTGGCGTCCCTTGCGGCCAACCGTGACAAAGGCGATATTGTCACCGTCCAGCTTGGCCACCTCCCGGAACAGATTGGCGTTGAGGGCGCCACACAGTCCTCGGTCCGTTGAAATCAGCAGAATGCCCCGCTGACGAACCGCGCGTTCCTCCATGAAGGGGTGCGAAAAATCCTCCACTTTCCCGTCGAGCGAGGCCAACATGTGCCGCAACTGCTGTGCATAGGGCCGCCCTTCCAAGGCCCGGTCCTGGGCCTTCTTCATTTTTGAGGCCGCCACCAATTGCATGGCACGTGTGATCTTCTGGGTGTTTTTAACCCCCCGGATCCGGTTTCGAATGTCGCGCGTGTTCGGCATCTTGCTTTTCTTGAAAAAGTCCCTCGCCGGCGGCTCAGGCTTCTGTGTGCGCCGATTTCCACGCCGCGATCGACTCCTGTAACCCGGCTGCGACAGCCTCATCTATCTTCTTTTTATGCAGAATCTGATCAAGAAGGTCCCGCTTGCCGGTTTCCAGATACGATTGGAGAGAAGCCGCCGCCGAAACTATTTTCCCGACCTCGATATCGTCAAAAGCGCCGTTTTGAAGCCCCCACAAGAGAGCAACCTGTACTTCAACCGATTTTGGAGAATAAGCCGGCTGCTTGAAAAGTTCGACGGTTCGCGCACCGCGATCCAGCTGCCGCCTGGTACGGGCGTCCAAATCCGAACCAAATTGCGCGAAGGCCGCCAACTCGCGGTAAGCCGCCAGCTCCAGTTTCACTTTTCCGGCGACCTGCTTGGTGGCCTTGATCTGGGCCGCGGATCCCACCCGGCTTACAGAGAGGCCCACGCTCACCGCCGGCCGAATGCCCTGATTGAAAAGATCTGTTTCGAGAAAGATCTGCCCGTCCGTTATGGAAATGACATTGGTGGGAATGTAGGCGGACACGTCGCCGGCCTGCGTTTCAATGATTGGAAGGGCCGTCAACGAACCATTCCCATTGTTCTCATTGAGGCGGGCGGAGCGCTCCAAGAGACGGCTGTGGAGGTAGAAAACGTCACCCGGAAAGGCTTCCCGGCCAGCGGGGCGCTTCAGAATGAGCGAAATCTGGCGGTAGGCCGCAGCTTGTTTGGAAAGGTCATCATACACAATAAGGGCGTCCATCCCGTTGTGCATGAACCACTCTCCCATGGCACATCCCGCAAATGGGGCGAGGAACAGATTGGCGGCGTTTTCCGCGGCAGGCGCGATAACGATAATGGTGTATTCGAGGGCCCCCGCCTTATCGAGCGCTTTAATGGTCCGAGCAATGGTTGAGTTTTTCTGCCCGATCGCCACATAAATCGAATAGACGGGCCGGAAATCCGCCTCTCCCGAGGCCAGACCTTGACGGTTGATATTGGCTTGGTTGATGATGGTGTCCACCGCAATGGTGGTCTTGCCGGTTTGACGGTCACCAATGATCAACTCCCGTTGGCCCCGCCCGATAGGGATCATCGAATCGATCGCCATAATCCCGGTTTGCAAAGGTTGGTCGACCGATTTGCGGGGGATAATTCCCGGCGCAATTTTTTCTACGGGATAGCTTTCCTTGGCACCGAGCGGGCCTTTTCCATCAACCGGTTCCCCGATGGCGTTGACCACCCGCCCGAGAAGCTCTTTTCCGACCGGCACGGCGAGCAACTTGCCTGTGGTGCGGGCCTCGTCTCCCTCCTTGAGCAGGTTGGCATCGCCAAGACAGACCACCCCAACTTCGTTTTCTTCAAGGTTCAGGGCAATGCCGGTGATACCATGGGGAAACTCCACCATTTCGTTGTACATGACCTCGGACAGGCCTTCCACTTTGGCGACCCCGTCCGCCACAGCGACGATTGTACCGGTATTGGTCTTCGCCAATTCCGGTGTCAGGCTGGCGATTTCCTTTTCAATTTGTTCAAGAATGGAGCTCATGGTCGTTTGTGTAAATTGTTGGTTGTGGAATGGGGTAAGCGGATCAGAGGCTTTGTGAAAGGCTTTGCAGGAGGCGGGCCGCACTGGCGTCGTAAACGGTGTCCCCAAGCCGGACCTTGATTCCCGCGATGAGGGCCTCGTTAACCTGGCGGGTCAGGTAAAGGCGTTCTTCGCGTCCTTCCTGAAATCTTTGGCGAAGGCCTTCGCACACCGTGTCCGAAAGCGGCTCTGCCGACTCCACCAAAAGGGTGCGTTGACGCAGTTGCCGGGATAGCTCCTTGCGGAAAGTCTTGAGCCAGTTCCGCCGACTTTGGTCTGAGCGGTGCTCCGTGATCCGTTCCAGGGCCGACTTGATTTCAGGAAGTCCGGCTTCCCCCGCGTCAAGGATCAGACGCGCGAGTTGTCGGGCAAGTTTTGCGTCGTTGGCGTCCATCCCTCTTTATTTGCGGCGCGCGATTTCCTCCGCTGCCTTGGCCGAGAGTCGTTCCTTGTCGCCATCTGTGAGTTCCCGCTGTAAAACCTTGCCAGAAGTAATGACCACCAGCCGCGCGATTTCCTTCTTGGCCTCACCGACCATTCGTTGGCGCTCGTGTTCGTTTGCTTCCTTGGCCCGTCGGCGCATATCCTCTATCTGGGAGAGGGCCTCCGCTTTCATTTTGTCTTCAAACTGCTGCGCACTGTCCCGCGCCACCTGAAGAATCTCCTGTGCTTGTGTATTCGCTTCGCGGAGGACAAGGACTTGACGCTTTTCTGTTTCCGCGAGCTCCCGCTTCGCATCCTCCGCAAACTTTAGGCCTTCGGAAATTTTGCGCTGCCGGTCGTCCATGGTGGAGAGCACGGGTTTAAATGCAAACCGCCAAAGCAAATAGGCCACAATCCCAAAATTGACGATCTGAACAGCGATCATCTTGGGATCGATTCCGAACTCGCGGACAAGGCCGACGTTCTCGTCGCTGACCGCGGCTGCCAAAAAGGTGAATATCTCCAACATATGTGTCTGTGTTTGACCGATTAAGCATTAAAGAAAAAAGGCACATCCGCTCGGGCCGGATGTGCCAGTGAAATTACCGCCCAAGGAAAAGCGCGTAAAACGCCACGGCCTCGGCAAGGGCCATTCCAAGAATGGATTGGACAAGAATTTTGCCCGAGGCACCCGGATTGCGGCCCACGGACTCGACTGCTTTCATGCCCACCATTCCCACGCCGATGGCCGCTGCGGCGCACCCGAAGGCGGCCTGCAACCCGTGGTGAATATTTCCTTCAACTGCTGCTAGTACTTCAATCATTTTGTGTTCTGTGTTGCGTTGTTTTAATCAGTTTCATGGCGTCTGGCGCACGTTGGGGATCGGTCCCTGGCACCAGTCCCGCCAAGAAAGGGTCAATGGGCGTGTTCCTCCTCGTCGCCATGGTTGCAAATCAGTCCGATGTAAACGGCAGTGAGGAGCGTGAAGACCAGCGCCTGCACTCCCCCAATGAGGATTTCCAACATATAAAATGGGACCGGAAATATCCATGAGGCCATCTCGTTCATGTTGACGAGAAGGTTTTCCCCACCAAACACATTGCCAAATAGGCGAAAGGAAAGGGAGACAGGCCTGAAGACAATGGAAACTACCTCGATGATTCCCACCATAAAGAAGAGTGGAAAGAGAAAGAGATAGATCGGTCGCGGGATCTCATTGCGGTCCGCCTTATTGCCAAAGAGATCGTATAGCAGGGCCTTGGGGCCGGCATACCGTAGAACAAAATAGGTCCACGCGCCGACGGAGGAGACGAGCGCCAATGCCAAGGTCATGTTCAAATCGGCGTTCCCGGGTCGCATCCAATACGTTATGTTTCCAGCTGCATCCTTGTATCCGAAAGCCCCGACTCCGGGCAACAAACCGCTCCAATTTTGAATGAGGATGAAGACGAATAGACCGATCAGGAGCGGGAAGACCTTTCCAATAAGGGCCTTGCCCACAATGGGTTCCATAATTCCACGGATTCCTCCCAGGACATCCTCGACAAAAGCCTGTCCAGCACCGGGAATCAATTTTGGCCGCTTCACCAGCACGCGGACCCCCACGACGATGAGCAGCGAAATGACCCAGCTCATGACCATACTGTTCGTGACCGGGAGACCGAAAAGCGGTTCCTCCGCTAGCCGGTAAGGCGCCGTCGAAACCGCCTCGAGGGAGGTGGCCCAGCACAGCAGCCCTGCCAGGATGGCATAACGAGACAAACGCTTTGTATGGAATGGCATTATCCGCTAAGAATAAAAACGTAGACCCTTGGTCAAGGTTGGCAAACACGTCAACCCTTCAAATGAAATTTTGTCCACACTCCACCGTCAACAGATGGCGAATAAGGCGACCATGGCGGTGGGAATTTCCTGTGAACAGAGTTGTTGCCGCAGGGTTGGTCTCTGCAATCACACTGTCGTCCACATCATTTATGTTCAGAAGCAATTTGATCCCAACGGGTTAGGGACTTATTCAGATATTCGCAGGGAAGAAGAAGAAGAAGTTCTTTATTTTATAAAGGAGATTCTCTTACTCATCATCATGCCCAAAGCAAAAGACCTGACCAACGAGCTGGTCCATTTGAGAGGACATGTTGAGCTTTCGCCGGGATTGCCAACGCGGTTGGCGTCTCCAGAGCGCCCCCTCGCCTTCAATCCATGGTCCGC
>JBEAQI010000082.1:0-5956 GCA_041163965.1 Verrucomicrobiota bacterium
GGCCGATCGACTCGGTCCGATGGCAACCGCTCACGTCGACAACAAGGCCTTGGAGGATAAGGCGTGGGAGATTTTGTCGACTCGGAGTGGGGTCGTTAGGGTTTTTTTCAGTAACGGATCATTTGATCAAATTCCCCAGCGCTTGGCGGACCGGTTGAAAAACAGGGCCGCGCCGATTCAGGAGGAGAATCTTTCATGAATGAAGCGCTGTCCGTTGTCTATCGGGAGTTGGTCCGTCGCCATGAGAGTGGAGAGAGGACCCTTTTCCTCTCCTTGGACTCAATGGCGTATTTGACGGAGCAAGCAGAATTGGCCGGAGCCACTGGGGTGTCCGCGCGGACGAATGCGGGCGAATCAGTAAATGAGCCCACCGATAGGGTGGAGAAACCGACTCGTTCGGTGGGATTGCCCGTGGAAATGGGGGTCCCCGCTCCTCCGAAGCTGCATTTGGAGGAAGGAGACCGCCTGTCACAATTGGACCAATTGAGACAGATTGCGCTAAACGACCCGTGGTGTCTGTCACAGGTAAAGAAAAAGAAGAAGGTCGTTTTCGGAACAGGATCGGTGGAGGCGAGGATTTTCTTTTGCGGGGAGGCTCCCGGGGCCGAGGAGGAGACGGAAGGGGTGCCATTTGTTGGACCAGCAGGCCAACTTCTTACCAGAATAATCAACGCTATGGGCTTGTCGAGGGAGGAGGTCTATATTGCCAACATAATGACCTATCGCCCTCCCATGGAGAGCGAGGTGGGAAATCGCGCTCCGACGGAGGAGGAGATGCGGTATTGCCTGCCCTACCTTCTCGCTCAGCTTGAATTGGTTGATCCGCTGGTGGTGGTGGCACTTGGTCGTACGGCCGTGGATGGGTTGCTGGGAGTGGACAGGAAAAGAAAAATAACCCACTTTCGCGGCAATTGGCAACGGTTTGAAAAGTGGGATCTTATGCCGACTTTTCACCCCAGTTACCTGCTCCGCAACGATGGGTTGGCGGTCAAACGACAAGTTTGGGAAGATATGCTGGCGGTTATGGAGAGGGTTGGAATGGTCGTCTCGGATAAGCAGCGCGGCTTCTTTCTTAAGTGAGGACTTGCCGGACTTACTGGTCTTTGAGCTGGCTGACCAGCGCACCAACAGTGGATTTGGCATCCCCGTAAAGCATCCTGGTTTTGTCGAGAAAGTAGAGTTTGTTTACCAAGCCGCTGAATCCCGCCCCTTTGCCCCGTTTGAGGGCGAAGACCGTGTTTGCCAAGTGGGCGTTTATGATCGGCATACCGTAGATGGGGCTGTTTGGATCGTCTGTGGCAGCGGGGTTGACGACATCGTTAGCACCAATGACGATGGCCACGTCAACCGATGGCATCAAGCCATTGATGTCGTCCATTTCACATAATTGTTCGTAAGGGACGTCCGCTTCGGCAAGCAGGACATTCATATGTCCGGGCATTCTTCCTGCCACCGGATGGATCGCAAACCGCACCTCCGTTCCATTGTTTTCAAGGATTTCGGCCAACTCTTTCACGACGTGTTGGGCCTGTGCAACGGCCATCCCGTAACCAGGAATAATGACAACGGATGAAGCTGCTTCAAGCGCATAGTAGGCATCTTCGACCGAGGCTGCCTTCATTTCGCCCTCAACGCCGGGGCCGTTGGCGTCAGTGTTTGCCCCAAAGCCGCTGAAGAGGACATTCGCCAGTCGCCGGTTCATGGCCTTACACATGATGACAGTGAGGATAAGGCCACTGCAGCCGACGAGGCAACCCGCGACAATCAGGACGGTGTTTAGGATGACGAAGCCGGCAGCCGCGGCCGCCAACCCTGAGAGGCTGTTCAACAGGGCAATAACGACGGGCATATCCCCACCGCCGATGGGAACCACCAACAGCACACCTGCCACCAGAGACAGGGCCACGATCCCATAGAATATCAAGGCGGTTTGATCTGGCTCAAGGGAAAGGAGGGGAGCAGCGGCAAAGGTCACGCACGAGATAAGGAGGATACCGGAGACACCCGCGGAGATGAAGCGTTGTCCAGGAAGAAGGGTAGCCTTTCCTCCGAACAAGCCTGAGAGTTTGCCCCAAGCCTGAATGCTGCCAGTAAAAGTGATCCCTCCGATCAAGGCAGCGGCTGAGATGACGCTTAGGGTGAATGCCGGCGGGGCGCCCGATACAAAAGTCTCAAAGCTCGGCCCGGCAGAGGACATTTTCCCCCACTCAGACCATGCCACGAGTAGACTTGCCAACCCTCCGAATCCATTAAAAACGGCTACCAGTTCTGGCATCGCAGTCATCTTGACACGCTTTGCTGCAATAACCCCGATCAGGGTCCCGATGCCTATCCCCCCGGCAATCCAGCGCAGATCCAATCCGGCGTTGAAAAGCGTCACCGTTATGGCCAGCAACATTCCGATGGCGGAAAGGAAGTTACCCTTTCGGGCGGTTTGCGCTGAGCCCAGCATTTTAATGCCGAGCACAAACAGAGCAGAGGCGACGATGTAGAAAAGATCCAAGGTGGCCGCGCTCATTGGTTTTTGCCTTTCGGCTTGAACATGGCCAGCATACGGTCCGTTACAAGGTAGCCGCCCACGACGTTAATGGTGGCCAGCACAAGGGCGGATATGCCAATGATGATCCCGGCGGTTGAGCCATCCTCGCGCACAGCGATGATCGCGCCCACGATTGTGATTCCGGAGATGGCGTTGGATCCCGACATCAGAGGCGTGTGCAGCTGAGAAGGCACTTTCTTGATCAATTCATAGCCCAGAAACCCAGCGAGGACGAAAATGAACAATAGCAAAACAAGATTCATGATAAAGAGAGATCAGGATAAAAAGCGCTCATCAAGAATGGCTCCCTGATGGGTGAGCAGACAGCCTTTGAGGATGGCATCCTCTGGGTTTAGATCCAAGGTGGCCGTTTCCTTGTTCCAAAAGTGCTCAATGAAGTTGGCGAGGTTGGCGGCATAGACTTGAGTGGCGTGGACAGGCACAAGCGTTTCGAGCCGATTGTGTCCGATTATGAGGACCCCGTTTTCGGTCGTTGTTTCCTCGCCAGGAACGGTCCCTTCGACGTTTCCGCCCGTTTCCGCGGCGAGGTCAACTATGACGCTGCCGTTTTTCATGGCGGCCACCATGGCGTGGGTGACGATGCGTGGGGCTGGCTTGCCGAACAGCTTTGCGGTGGTGATCACGAGATCGCTCTGTGCGCAGACCTTGGCCATCCCGGCCCGCTGCCTTTCCAGTTGATCTGGTGTCAGTTCCTTGGCATAACCTTGCTCGGACTGGCCCGTTTCGCCGATGTCTATTTTGACGAATTTTGCACCCAGAGAACGGACTTGCTCCTCCACGACGGGGCGCGTGTCAAAAGCCTCTACTCGTGCCCCAAGGCGCTTGGCAGTGGCGATTGCTTGGAGGCCGGCGACTCCGACGCCGATGACGAAGACCCGGGCAGGAGAAATGGTTCCGGCAGGCGTCATCATCATGGGCAGGATCCGGCCCAATTTGGTGGCGCCAAGAACAACGGCAACATACCCGGAAAGATTTGCCTGAGAGCTCAGGGCATCCATTTTCTGGGCCACGGTGCTGCGGGGCATCATTTCCATCGATACGGCGTCGACCCGGCGAGCCGCAAAGGCTTTCAAGAGGTCCTTTCTTGCGAACGGGTTGAGGAAGCTGACATGAAGACTACCCTGCTTCATCCGTTCAATCTGGTCAGGATCCAGCGATGTGACGGCAAGAATCACATCGGCCGTTGTCAAAGCCCGTTGATCGAGCGAGATGGCCGCACCTGCGGCCACATAATCGGCATCGGAATGGGTTGAGGCTACACCGGCCTGGCTTTCCACGAATACCTGACAACCCAGCTTGGTTAGCTTTCGCACCGCCTCCGGATCGAGGGCAGCCCGCGTTTCAGGGGGCCTTTCTTTGGGGCAATAGACAATCATTAAGTGCTACAGCTAGATTCCGTTGGCTCGACATTCAAGCCATGAATTTTCTAAAGTCCGTCTTGATGCTGGCCAAAGTCAGTCAAATTCCTTGTTTCTGGAATCGTTCCAGGTTTTGTGCGTTTGCAACGTTCCTGTTCTTCGGCAGCCTTTTGGAGGCGGCTGGGGAAGCGTCTGTTGACCAAAATCTGAAATGGACGGTCAGGGACTTCATGTTGCCGACCCTCGCTGAGGAGCGCGCCGTCCTGGCCGAGCAAAAGAAATTATGGGCGTGGGACGCTCTAGATGGGGCTTTGCAGCTGGGTCTTCTGGGCATTGCGGATCGTCTTTTGATTGAGCTTGGAAAGGAGCCGATGGAGCCAGCGCAGCAGCAGCGGTTGCTAAATGTTCGATTGAGGGTGGCCTTGGTGCAGGGCGATTTGGAGCAGCTCAAGAAGATAAAAGCACGTTTCTTGGAGGAAGGGTTGGAGCCGACTCCATTTTTGGAGGGATTGTTGGCCTACAGTACAGGAGATTTTATCACGGCACAGGCGTCTCTTCGAAGGGTGACTAGTCTCGATGCGGGGGAGGAGGAAGCGGCTTGGATGGCCCTCCTAGAAGCGCTTCTAGCGCAGGCCATGGAAGGGGGAGAATCTGGGCGCGAAGCGTTTTCGCGGGCGATGGAGATGGCGCCGAATGATTTTCTGCGGGAGCAATTTGAATTAATTCGGCTCCGGCAAAACATTTTGGAGGGTGGGATAGGTCCCGACGGTATCAGTGCTCTGCGTGAATCGGTTCGTTCCATGTCTGGCGAGCGTGCCGGCTTTGAAGCGGCCCGGCTCCTCGCCATCGCCTTGGCGCAATCTGGGAATAGCAGTGCCTCCATCGAACTGATTGGGAGTCATTTAGCAATGCCTGGGATCAGGGAGTACGGTCTGCGCTCCGACTTTTTGCTTCTACTGGCGGTTGTTTCAGGACCCGCTTCGGCGAGGGGGCGCTTGGCTTTGGAGCAGCTCATCACGGAGGCGGGGGACGCCGCGCACCTTGGTGTTGCTTTCTCCCTTTATTCGACCAGCCTGCTTGGAGCAGCTCAGATAGACTCGTTCCTTAGCGCCTTGGACGGTTGGATTTCCCAAACGCCCACCCATCCATTGATTGATAGGATGCTGTTGGAAAAGGCGATTCTTCTGCTGGAAAGCGGTCAGCTAGATACTGCTTCGTCGAGTGCGTTGCGTCTGGTGGAGCAGTTTCCGGGATCGCCGTATCGTGCGAACGCCATTCGTACCCTTGCCCAAATTGCATGGCGCCGAGACCCTCCTGCCTATCGTACGGCCGCCGATTACCTCAACCAACTTCGGATGATGAACGAAGCGGGCCTTCAAGGAATTCGTGTTTCCCTCTTGATGGCGGATTGTTTTTTTCTCAATGGGGATTACAGGCGGGCGGCTGAAGTCTACGGATCGGTGGTGGCGCTGGCTCCACCTGAATTCAGCGACCAAGCCGTTTATCAGCGCATCTTGGCCGAGATTGGCGCAGGGCGCTTTGAGGAGGCCGCAGCGGTTCTGGATTCTGCGTATGAAATCGGCCGTTACGATGAGAATTCCCTATGGAAAGCGGAGTGGAACTTGGTGGATGCGATTCGAAAAAAAGGCCGTCTCGAATCCGCCTACACCCGCGTGGAACAGCGCCTTGCGTCTTCGGCAGTCGGTGCGGTCACCTCGTCGCTAAGCCTTCGGATGAAGTGGTTGAGCGCCCGTCTCAATGTTGAGTTGGGGCGACCCGAAGCGGCCTTGCAGCGCGTGGAGCAAGCGCTGGCGAGTATGGATGCACTTCAGCTGGAGTCCGAGTCGCGGGCCGCCTTGGAGAGTCATTTGTTGTTGGTGGGTGGGGAGGCCGCTTATCTGTTGAACGATGAGACTGCCGCCGGGGCATTTTTCAGCACGTTGCGCGCAGAATTTCCCGAAAGCGGTCCCAATCTTCTGAGTTATCTGATTGAATCCCGCCAGCAATCCGGGGAGGACAATTTGGTCAGCGCGCAGCA
>JBEAQI010000083.1:0-2942 GCA_041163965.1 Verrucomicrobiota bacterium
AAGGCCGATGGACTCAACGGCACCCGCTCCAGCAGAGCCCCCACACTCATCTCGCCCTCCGTGCACAAATGGCAAAGTATCTTCAGCCGCGGCGCACTGCTCAGTAATCGCATCACTCCCACCGCCTCCGATAACCCGGCCTCCTCCCCCATCCACTGGGATAGCCCATCCTCCCCGTCCTGCAATGGGCCTTTTTCGGTAGCTTGTCCTTCAATCGACATTGTTTAGCATTGACTAAAGTAGAAGAAACGGGGACCGTCTCCCCATGCAAGAAAAAACCTGTGGAAAGCTAAATCTGGACCGCGCGGTTTTCGCGATGGCGGGAAGTTTCAT
This sequence comes from Verrucomicrobiota bacterium, assembly GCA_041163965.1. Lineage (GTDB taxonomy): Bacteria > Verrucomicrobiota > Verrucomicrobiia > Opitutales > Oceanipulchritudinaceae > Oceanipulchritudo. The sequence goes on from JBEAQI010000083.1 coordinate 334, forward strand.
ATTGATCAGCGTCGCGCTGGGGATCTGGTGGAATCCTTGGGCGTTCGCGTTTACGGCCTTTGTGGGAGCCAATATGCTGCAGGCCTCGATCACGGGCTTTTGCCCGGCAGCGATCGTGTTCTCAAAGTTGGGAATCTGCCCCGGGCAGCTTTTCAAGGGCTGAGGGGGATCCAGCGGCATGCGAACAATAGCGGCGATAGGGACGCTGCCAGGAATTCTCTTTCTGGCAGCCTGTGAGAAACATGGCAACGAACAGGTAGGATCACCGGACTTGCCCCCGCTGGAGGTCCAAATTGTGGAAGTCGAACAGCGGGAATATCTCCGCACGCAAGGACTCCCAGGGACCGTCCATCCGGTTGACCAGGCGGTGATTGCCTCAAAGTTGATGGCCACCATCGAGGAAGTGGACGTGGTGATCGGGCAACAAGTCACGGAAGGAGACGTGCTGATCCGCCTCATCGCCAACGAAATATCGGCTCAGGTGGAGCAGGCCGAGGCCGCCTTGGCCCAATTGCAGCGCAATCTGGTTCGGGAACAGGCTCTACTGGCCCAAAGCGCCACCACCGCGGAAACCGTGAGGACCTTGGAGGATCAAATTCGTGTGGCGCGAGCCCGGCTCGAAGAGGCCCGCATAATGGAAACCTACAAAACCATTCGCGCCCCCTTCAGCGGCCATATCACCGCCAAGGAAGTGCGCCGGGGCGATCTGGCTACACCGGGAATGCCCCTTCTCACCATCGAAGGCCTCGGCAATCTGGAAGTGCATGTCAATGTTCCGGATTCGCTTCAGACCCTAGCATTGGGAGCGGAAGTGTCCTTGGAATCAGGAAACATTGGAGAAACGGGGCAGCTCGTGGAATGGTCCACCGCCGCCAATCCTGCCAGCCGAACCCGGCTCGCCAAGCTGAAGGTATCGGAACCGACCGCCTTGCGCTCGGGTCAGTATGTCAAGGTCCTCTGGCCGGCCATCGCCGAGCCGATTCTCTGGCTTAACGCCGCCGCCATCCGTGAAGTGGGCCAGCTAGATCAGGTCTTCACCGTTGAAGAAGGTCGACTGCAACTGCAGCTGATTCGGACGGGGCCCCGACTCGGGGGCGGTTATCAAATCCTGGCCGGACTGCGCCCCGGTGACAAGGTCGTGTTGAATCCGGATCCGCGCACGCGCGATGGACAACCAGCGATCCTCAAACCGTGAAGGACAAACCCGCATTTGGATTCGCGGGCCGCTTGGCGGCCCTCTTTATCAACTCGAAGCTGACCCTGATCGCGGTCATTGCCTCGATTCTCCTCGGAGCGTTCGCGGTCGTTCAGCTCCCTCGGGAGGAGGAACCGCAGATAAAAGTTCCCATGATCGACGTCTTTGTGTCGATGCCGGGGGCCAGCCCGCAGGAAGTGGAAAACCGCGTCACCCGACCGCTTGAAAAATTGCTCTGGGAAATCCCGGATGTGGAGTACCTCTACAGCACTTCCAATCCGGGCCAGGCCATGGTCATTGTCCGATTTGTTGTCGGAACAGATCTGGAGACCGCGGTTGTGCGGCTGAACCAGAAACTGCAGACCAACTTTGACCGCATTCCTCCCGATGTCAGTCAACCGCTGGTAAAGCCGCGGACCATCGACGACGTCCCGATCCTCGCCCTCACCTTTCACAGCAACGTTTATGATCACCTGATGCTGCGTCGCGTCGCCGCGCAGGTTGACGACGCCATCAAATCCATCGACGCGGTCGCGGAAACCACCCTGATCGGGGGCACCCAGCGCCAGATCCGCGTCCAACTGGACCCAGCCGCCATGGCTGCCCACCGCCTCAATCCGATCGAATTGCCCACCATCCTGCAACGCAACAACGAGCGCCAGCAACTGGGAGAACGGCCCTTTGACAACACCTCCTTTCTCCTCGAAACCGGTGAATTCCTGACCGATGCCGCCGCCGTCGGCAACATCGTGGTGGGCGTCTTTGAAGGCCGCCCCGTCTACCTGCGCGACGTCGCCATTATTGAGGACACGGCCTCCGAGGCGGTTGATTATGTGCTGCACCGGTCCCGCCACGGCGATCCGGAACCAGCCGTGACCCTCAGCCTCGCCAAGCGGCCTGGCGCCAACGCCATCGATGTCGTCAATGAGGCCCTCGCCAAAGTGGAAACCCTTAAGGGCTCGGTCATTCCAGAGGCCATCGACATCACCATCACCCGGGACTATGGACACACCGCCGCCGAAAAGAGCAACGAGCTGCTGCTCCACATGGGCATCGCCGTCTTTGGCGTGGCGATTCTCATTTTGATCTTCCTGGGCTGGCGGGAATCGCTCGTCGTGCTCCTGGCCATCCCCTCTACCCTCGCCCTTACTCTTTTGGTATTTTATCTTTACGGCTACACGCTTAACCGGATTACCCTTTTTGCGCTCATCTTTTCCATCGGGATCCTTGTCGATGATGCCATCGTCGTCGTGGAAAACATCGTCCGCCACGTCCGCATGGGCGGCAACCGCAACCGGCCGCTCACTCAGATTGCACTGGAAGCGGTCGATGAGGTGGGTAATCCGACCATCCTCGCCACATGGGCCGTCATCGCCGCTATCCTGCCTATGGCCTTTGTCGGCGGACTCATGGG
>JBEAQI010000084.1:0-3749 GCA_041163965.1 Verrucomicrobiota bacterium
TCAAGCGCCTTCCGGAAATATAAAAAAGGCATCCCCATCCCAATCGTGGCCTGAAAGTCGTGCCCGGCCGTCTCCCAGTGGGCTGTGACCGTCCAATCGCTGTACTTTGCCACTGTCGCCCGCGGGGCCATGAGCCCGCTCACCCCCACCACAATCGGGCTGATGTCGCTCAAGGGCTGGCTGCTCCCGTTTCCTCCTGAGGCGGGAATGATCAGGCCCACGTCCAAGCCACGTGGCAAGGTGCGCAATGCCATCGGATAGTTGAAGAGATTCGCGGCATGATCCTGCTTCACCAAGGCCGACCACCACTCGTTGGTCGGTACCGGCCGCCCCACCGCCTCCCCACTGAGTTGGGGAACTCCGCCGGGCACTGCATTGCGGCCCGCAATATCCGTCCCAGGAAACTGGGTCGTGTATCCACCGCTCCCCACCTGCACGACCGCGCCCTCCAGCACGGCAGCCAAGAATCCTATCAACACCCCCAAAACTCGCCACCCGTCACCAGTGCTTCCTGTCTGCCTCATCCCATACCTACAACAGTCACCCCCCTCCAAGACAAGGCACAAGTTGCACTACTTTGCAGCTTAAAGAGGGCGACACGGTCGGGGCCAGCGGGCGAAGATGGAGGGGGTCGGCTTACTAAGGCGCCAAGCCGGTCATTGGATTCGATGCCCTGGCTTGGCAGGGACGGTGGTGGTTCGGATATGCTCCATGAGCTGGCGGAAGAGAAAATCGTAGACGTCTCCCCTTGGCGGCAAGGGACTCTGTTCCATGGGATCGGCCGCCAGATCGAAGAACGAGTATGGCTCCCACGGCGTGTTTTGAAGAATCTTGAACTGCTTATGTCGGGCGGCGTAATAGGTTTGGCCCCCGAATCGCATGTTGCCTTCTTGCCGGACCCAAAACAGGACGCGGTCATCGGTGACCTGCTCCTCGCCAAGCAAGGTCGGCAAGAGGGATATTCCATCGACAGCCTTGCCGGAATCCGCTGCAGCGACCTCACAAAAGGTAGGAAACAGGTCCATGAGCTGAGCGATGTTCGCGGTCGATGAACCGGACGGAATCCGGCCCGGCCATACAGCTGCCATTGGAACGCGGATGCCACCCTCAAAGTGATCCTGCTTGCCCCCACGAAGGGCCCCGTTGCTGGCCGCATACCGAAGCGCCCCGCCATTATCGGACGCAAACACGACAAGCGTGTTTCGCGCGAGTCCGGTCTGTTCGAGGGTCTGAAGAACGTCCCCGATACGGGCATCAAGGTGCTCGATGAAGGCCACCAGTCGCGCCCGCTCGGGCGACAGCCCCGGCTCACGCGCCTCGACGCGCTCAAGCCACTCGACAGGTGGTTGAATGGGAGAATGGGGGGCATTGAAGGCGAGATAGAGAAAAAACGGATTCTCCAGCCCGGCCCGGTCTTCAATGTACTCTTGGCTCCAGCGGGCAAACAGATCCGTGGCGTGGCCCTCGGGTTGAATCACCGTCTCGTTCTCGCGCATCCAGTTCAGACCGCCCCGCAAATGGGTCCAGTAATCGTCCATCATGTCTCCAAGAAATCCCTTGAAATAATCAAAGCCGCGTCGATTGGGCAGATTGGGAGCCTCCAATCCAAGGTGCCACTTCCCAATCAGGGCCGTCGCATACCCAGCCGCCCCCAACTGATCAGCAAGGGTCCTCGCCGTCGGATCAAAATATCCCCACGAATCGTCCTCATCCTGCCGGATCACGCCGGGCACGCCCACCGCATCAGGGGTCCGTCCCGTCAACAACGACGCCCGGGATGGTGAACAGACCGTGCAGTTGGCATAAAATTGATCGAATCGCCTCCCACTGGCAAACAAGGTGTCCAATCGGGGCGTCCGCATGTCCTCCGCCCCAAGACAGGCCACATCCCCCACCCCAAGGTCATCCACCAGAATCATCAGAATGTTCGGGCGCTCCGCCCATACCACCCCAACACCCAGGATGACCAGCCCCCACACGCTCACTAGCAAATCGGTTAACCGTTTTTTCAACTTCACGTACCCTTTCTGATGGAGACGGCCTTCGACTTCAATCTCTTATTATTCCGCCTTGAATATAGCTGCCATCATCGGCATCGCGATCGGTATCGGAATCGGGATCCCGATCGGTATCGGGATCGGGATCGGTATCGGGATCGGACACATCCTCAGCCGGATTAATCAGGGTTTCTGATAGTCGACTTTTCCTTTTTGCTCTGTCCGAGACCCGATCCCGATACCGAGACCCGATCCCGATGGGAACATTGCCCATGGGCCGATTGACCAACTGGCTGATGCCGGCCTCAATGTGTCCGGTAAAGCGATTGAGAACGGCCTGCGCGAAGGCAATCGGCTCTGGACCGTTGGGATCGGTCAGCGATGTCAGGTCAATGGCATAATCGACTCGCGCGGCGGTGTCGACGGCATGGGGATCAAGGAAAGTGGCATTGGCGAGACGGCGCCCCTCGACGGCCTGATCATAGCGTTTGCCTCCTAATATCTGTGACTGAAAGATGGCACTGAGAGCCCCACTGAGGGCTTCATGGCCACTGACATCGTGCACCACCTTGAGGTCATCCGGCAGCCAATCGAGGGAGCGCCAGACCTCGCAACCGTACACTTTGGCGGGGCGCTCATCAGGCGGCAGGCGGCGGATGGCCTCGATCACAGCAAGGCAAACACCGACATGCGTGGGATGCTTGTCAAAGAGATGGTGTGTATAGACAATTCCAGCACCAGACCTTGTGATCAAGGCCTGCAGGTCATCCACCAGCAAGCGGCGGGATTCCGCGGCCTTCGCGTGCGTGCTGGGATGCGCAAGCTGCGCCATGTAGGCATACTGTCCCAATGCTGCGGCAGCTCGTTGCTCCTTCACCCGCACCGCCTTCATTTGCTCATCGCTGTACGTCGCAAAGGGCCCACTACGGGAACTGCCCGCCCCGTCCGTGCACGTTATCCCTCCGAACCACTTGTCTGTGCTGTGATAACAGGTCCCGATACCGTGCAGGGCCATGAACTCGAGGTCATCCTGATGCGCCCCGATTCCCAGATGGGTGGTTCGCTGAATCGCCTCCGGGAAGGACGCCCCGTCGGGAATGAAGAGCTCAGCGCCGGCTTGGCTGAAGGTGATGGGCGTCGACAGTGTCATATCTCCTTGGAACTGGCTTAAAGCATTTAACGGGATCGATGCGACCTAAAATTCGACCGCGCCTGCAACCACACCCCTGGTCACGGTTTGCCACCTTTATGCCAAACACCATTTCCGCCCACGGGAATCGTTTCCCTCGTCAGTTCCGCAAAGCGCGCCAACGCCTCTTTTCAACAGAACCGGATCACCCCAGCACAGCCTCGCTCTCGGCATCGAACAAGTGAGCCTGCTCGAGGTCAAACCACACTTTCAGCGACTCGCCCGGCCGGTACGTCACTCCGGAAGGAACCTTTGCGATGCTGGACGCATGACCGAAAAGAAGGTACAGATACGTCTCGGATCCCATCGGCTCGGCCACGTCAATAGTGGCCTCCACACACTGCGGGGGATGGGGCTTGGCCACGCTGGCCGCAACCGGAATATTCTCCGGCCGAATCCCCAAAACAAGCGGCCTTCCCGCATGCGCCCGCCCAATAGTGCGCAACTTGGGCCCAAGCTCCAACCGAAGTCGTGAAGCGCCCTCAGTTGACACAAAAAAGGTGCCTGCGTCGCTGACCTCCACAAGGCCATAGATGAAATTCATGGGTGGACTGCCAATAAAT
>JBEAQI010000085.1:0-2598 GCA_041163965.1 Verrucomicrobiota bacterium
CGAGGCGCGAATGTGTCACAACCGCGCATTCCTTGGCAAAACCGTCGACATGCTGGGCCTCCTTCTCGAGATAGCTTTTGGGGATGAAGAGAGGAAAGTAGGCGTTGGTGTGCCCGGTGGCCTTGAACATGCCGTCGAGGACTCGCTGCATGTTCTCCCAGAGCGTGTAGCCCCATGGCTTTATGACCATACACCCTCGGACAGGGGAGTTTTCCGCGAGATCAGCAGCCTTGATGACTTGCTGATACCATTCCGGATAATTTTCCGCGCGCGTGGGCTCGATAGCGTTTTTTCGGGGAGGTTTGACCATTTTCGGATTGATGACGTCTTTCGCTTGCAGCTCAAGCTTTTGTCCTTAACCGTGTAGAAGCTGTCTTAACATTTCTGCACCTTTGGCCGTAAATTTCTTTCATGTCTATCGTCCGGTCCTTTCTCCTCAGAATTTCCATTGTCCTGGTTTCCACGACCATGGTTTGCTTTCTGGTCATGGGGGCCAGTCTGGCGATGCAGAGTCTCCGGGACGAGATGCAGTACAGTCTGATGCTGGCCCTGTTGTTTGGCCTGCTTCTAGGACTGAATGTATTTTTCATCAGGAAGGCCCAAAGTGAGCTCTCGATGGAGGTGGCGCGGTTGCTGTTCCCCTCCGGTGCGGTCTTGAGTGTGCTGATCAGCATCCTTTTTTTGCAATGGCTGGATGATCTGATTCCCGGTGATGGTCGGCAGCATTGGGTGATGATTTTCGTTGGGTTGGGGATCGCCAGTTTTTTGCTGATCCGGTGTTTTGATATCAAGTGGTTGCGTTCGGAGGAGGAGATCCAATCCATCCTGAGGCGTCATAAGAAATAAGGATTTCCGTTTAAATGGGCGGTCGGATCATCAGGCTTCCGGACGGAGTCGCGAATCAGATCGCTGCCGGTGAGGTTGTGGAGCGCCCGGTGGCGGTGGCAAAGGAGTTGGTTGAGAATGCCTTGGATGCGGATTCGACGGCGGTTGAGATCCAGTTTGCCAATGGTGGGAAGTCATTGATCCGCGTCAGCGACAATGGAAGTGGAATGACTCCCGAGGAAGCTCAACTGGCCCTCGAGCGGCATGCCACGAGCAAGATTCGAGCGGTGGAGGACATCCTGCGGATCGGGACTTTTGGATTCCGTGGGGAGGCCTTGCCTAGCATTGCCAGTGTTTCCCAGTTTACCTTGCGAACGCGGACTCGGGAGGCGGCGGAGGGAACGGAAATCCGGGTGGAGGGCATGCGTGCCCCAGTGGTGACGGCCTGTGGGATGTCTCCTGGAACGGATATTCAGGTGGCCAATCTTTTTTGTTCGGTGCCCGCGCGGCGGAAGTTTCTCAAGTCCGACCAAACCGAGGCCGCGCATATCATTCAAATGAGCCGTTTGCTGGCCATCGCGCATCCGGAGGTGGCCTTTACCTTGATTGAAGACGGGCGCGAGGTGTTTCGCTCACCCGCTTGTCCCGACCATCTCCAGCGAGTGCGTGAAATTCTTGGCAAGCGTCGGGCGGAGGATTTCGTGCCGATTGAGGAAACCGTGGAGGGGATTATTCTGCGTGGATTGGTGGGCCGTCCGGGAGCAGGTCGCAGCACCCGTACGGAGATGATCACCTATGTGAATCGTCGCCCGGTTGACAGTCGGTTGCTGAGCTACGCCTTAATTGAGAGTTATCATCGGTATCTTCCGAAGGGGCGTTATCCGTTGGCCTTTTTATTCGTGGAGGTGCCCCCCGAAGAAGTGGATGTCAATGTGCATCCGTCCAAGCGGGAGGTGCGCTTTCGCAACGAGCCCCGCCTGCGGGGCGCGGTGATGCATGGGTTGACGCGCTTGCTGGCGCGTGAATCGCAAAAGCGGCATCTGTCCTTTGAAAAGGCGGAGTCGGTCATTTTGCCGGCGGTCCCTATGGAGGGGACGGAGCGACAGGTTGATGCGGGCCGGCCGACGATGCCAGCAAGGCCGTCTCCCCCACCAGCGGGATCAGCCGGGCTGGGTGCTTCCAGCCCCTCCATGCCCAGCATCCGGTCCTTTCCGTCCCTGCCTGAGCGGACGCAAAACGACGAGCTGGATGCCGCCCAGCGAGAGCGGATCGCCCATGTCCGCGCTGGCAGCTGGCGATTCTGCGGCATTTTGAAGGGTCGGATGGGATTGTTTGAAAGTGCCGATGGCCTGATTCTTCTCAATCCCCGGGCGGCCCGCGAACGGGTTTTATATGAGGAGATCCAGCGATTGTTGGGAGGGGTGAAGATGCCCCGGCAGGCCTTGTTGATTCCGGCCATGTTGGAATTATCTCCTTTGGACGCGGGAGTCCTGAGCGACCAGATTGAATTTTTCGCGGGTCTGGGATTCGAGATAGAACCCTTTGGACGCCATGTGTTTCGCCTGCGCGAAGTGCCGACGTGGTTGACGAGCGAGCAACCGGAGCGCTTCATTGAGGGGCTTTTGCAAAAGATCCGGGAGCGAGGGATGCGCCCGGAGGAGCTTGAGGGTGCGCGGGGCCATGTGGCCCGGCTCGCGGCGATGCGGGAGGCGCGTGGTTTTCTCCCGGAGAGCCAAGCGGATTGGGAGTCCCTCTCTGCCAAGCTGCTCGCCT
>JBEAQI010000086.1:0-9002 GCA_041163965.1 Verrucomicrobiota bacterium
AGCGTGCTGAGAATCTCCCGAAGCAGCGGCTCAACGTTCAGGGGGTGTTGCGCGACCGGTTCCTGATGTCTGGCAAGCTGCAGAATATCATCGATGAGCCGCCGTGCATTTTCGGCGCTGAAGCGGATCACCTCCACATACCGATTCAGGGCGGCATCCTGATTGCGCTGGTTGAGCAATTCCGCGGCGATGCGGATGGGCGTGAGGAGGTTATTCAGGTCATGGGCGATTTCGGCGGTTGACTTGGCCTGCTGGTGAAACCGTTCAGCGCGCAGCAGCATGTCCTTGAAATCCGGGACTGGGGGATCGGCGGTGGAGGGCTGGCCTGTTTCCCAGCGAAGGAGCTTCTCCTTGACGTGGCTGCCCCATCGGTATTGGCCGGTCTTGCCGCTGGCAGGAACCACCCGATGGCAGGGAATCAACCATGCGATGGGATTGGCGCCGACAGCTTGGCCAACGGCCCGCGCATGCGTGGGTCCAGCCACTTCAGCGCCCAGATCCCGGTAGGTGCAGGTATGGCGGGCCGGGATTTTGCTTAACGCGGACCACACTTTTTGCTGAAAAGCGGTTCCCAGCGGCGCAAGATGGAGCGGGCGCTTGCCGAGGGCGGCGCGCTGAAGGGTGTCATCTGAGAGCGGGCAGGGCGAGTCCCACCGGACCGGGCCGTTCCAGTAGGCCTGTACGGCGGCTTCGTCCGGCGGGCCAAGGGAGAGCCAGCGGATGGCCCCGTCGGCCATGCCGATCCATCCACCCCCGGCGGGGGTGTTTACGGGATAGAGGATCAGGGCATCCGGGGAATTGCCGGTGGTCGTTTTCAGATGGTTTGGTTTCCGTCCAAGTTTTTTTAAATCAGACCCTGAAGCAGTGATTCGAGGCGCGTTACCCGCTCCTGGAGTTCCGCGACAGTCTGCTCCAGTTCCTCGAGCTTTTTCCCACTTGCGGTGAGGGGTCGAACGACCAGTTCGGTCGACTCAGCGATGGCCTCCACGGCTTGGGGGCCACAGAGCAGGTGCCCGTAGCGGGCCTCCTTGCTGCCCGGAGGCCGGCCCATATTTTGCACCAATTGGTGGATTTCCTCATCCCGACGGCCCATTTTCTCGAGCCAGTCGATGACTTCCGGAACACTTTGGAAGGGGTGCAACCGGTCCGTTCTGGAGCGCAGTTGGCCCCCTGTCTGCGGGCCACGCAGGAGCAGAACGGTCAGGAGGGCGTACTCTTCGGGGGAGAGATCCCATGCCTTCGAGACATTTTCCCGGAACTTAGCGGTCCGCGAACCGGCCATGTCGACCCGCATCACGAGCCCCTTCTCTCGCAGCCCATCCAAGCCTTCCAGAATGCTGTCCTCTTCCAGTTCCATGACCGGCTCGCGGCTGGTCTTCTGGTTGCAGGCATTCTGCAAGGCATTGAGGGTCAACGGGTAAATGTCTGGGGTGGTGCGCGCCTTTTCCATGAGCGACCCAAGGACGCGCGCTTCGACTACACTCAGCTCAAGTGGCTGGTCTTCAGGACTGCTGTTTGTTGTAGATGTATCCGACTCCATGAATAGTCTTAAATGCGTTCAGTTGTATCCCATGGCGCTCGAAAACGCCGCGGACCTTGACGATATATTGATCCAGACTGCGGCTGCGCACGTTGGCATGGATTCCCCACACCCCATGGATGAGGGTCCGGCGGGTAATGACGGTATCCGGGTTGGCATTGAGGAAGGACATGATGCCCAGTTCCTTGCGGCCCACTTCCTCCCGTTGGCCGTCCGGAAACTCCACTTCCATTCGCTCCGGATGCACGACGGCCCCCTGAAACTCAAAGGGCGCCTCGCTGATGCTGGCATTCTTCGTAACCTGCTTGTCGCGCACCGTTTCTGATCGGCGCAAGACCGCCCGGATTCGCGCCACCAGCTCCGAAAAGCTGAAGGGTTTCGTGATGTAGTCATCGCCGCCCAAGTCCAGCCCGCGAATGCGGTCGCTCTCGCTGTCGTGGCCCGTCAGGAAGATGATCGGAATGTCGATATCCTCGATCTTCAACTTCTCGACCAGACTGAAGCCCGACTCGTCCGGAAGGTTGATGTCCAGCAGCATCAGGTTGGCGTAATTGCTCTTCAGATAGCGGATGACATTCGAGGCCCGATGATGAATCTGCGTCAACATCCCCGCTGATTCCAGTTGATCCGAAATCAGGTTCGCCATGTCCGGATTGTCCTCCACGATTAGAATTAAGGGTCGTATCTTTGCCATCTTTGTAACTCCTTTAAGGAGACCGTAAGCCAGATCAGCCGCATTTACAAATGTAAAAATTTAAATTTGAAAAAAAATTGCGTTTGTGAAGAGATGTTGGGGAGATGACGGAAGCAGCGATGAAAACGTTTGAGGAATTATTCGAGGAGTTGGAGAGGAAGCGTACGAGCGGGGACCCTGAATCGGGGACGGTGCGGTTATTGGAATCGGGGGTGCACGCGATTGGGAAAAAGCTGTTGGAGGAGGCTGGGGAGGCATGGATGGCGGCTCGATATGAGGGGCGTGAAGCGACGGCGGAGGAGTTGTCACAGGTTTTGTATTATGTGCAGGTGATGGCGCTGGCGAGTGGGTTGGAGCTGAAGGACCTGTATCGATATTTGTAAGGGGGCGATATGTTCAAGGTGGCGATACCAAACAAGGGGGCGCTCTCGGAGGGGGCGGTGAAGATATTGACGGATGCCGGTTACCGGTGTCAGCGGCACAGTCGCGAGTTGGTGGTGCGGGACGCGGCGCACGAGGTGGAGTTCATCTTTCTGCGGCCGCGCGACATTGCGGTATATGTGGGATCCGGGCTGATCGAGGCGGGGCTGACGGGGCGCGACTTGGCGGTGGACAGCGGCGCGGCGGTGGAGGAGGTGTTGGGATTAGGGTTTGGGAAGTCCAAGTTTTGTTATGCGGCGCCGAGTGGCAGTGGGTTGAGTCCTGATGGGCTTGGCGGCAAGCGGGTGGCCACGAGCTACGCGAGTATTGTGAAGGGCGACTTGGCGCGGCGCGGTCAGAGTGCGGAGGTGATTCATTTGGACGGGGCGGTGGAGATTTCGATTGAGTTGGGGGTGGCGGATGTGATCGCGGATGTCGTGGAATCTGGGAGAACCCTTGTGGAAGCCGGGTTGGAAGTAATCGGCGAGCCGATTCTCGAGTCGGAGGCGGTGGTGATTGGGCGTCGCGGGGAGGCCCATCCAGACGGCTTGCGTCGCTTGGTGAAGCGACTGGAGGGCATCCTTGTGGCGCGGAGCTATGTTTTGCTGGAGTATGTGGTGCCGAAGGCCGAGGTGGAGCGGGCCTGTGCGGTGACGCCGGGGGTAAAGAGCCCGACCTTGTCGCCGGTCAGCGATCCGGCGTGGATTGCGGTGGCGGCGATGGTGCGGAGCCGAGGGCTGAACGCTATTATCGATGAGCTTTCCGATCTGGGAGCACAGGGGATCATTGCGCACGACATCCGGACTTGCCGGTTGTGAGGGACAGCGGATGAAAGTGGCCTTGCTGGACGGGTTTAATCTGGCCTTCCGCGCCTTTTACGGGATGCCTGATTTGGCGCGGGCGGATGGATTTCCGACGGGGGCGCTGCATGGGTGGGTTCGCAGCTTGTGGTGGATAGAGGACCACGTGAAGGCCGACCAGATGCTGGTCTTTTTTGATTTGGGGGGAGCCCGGCGCCAATTGGAGATCCGCGAGGATTACAAAGCCAACCGGACGGAGGCTCCGGAGGCCCTTGAGCGGCAGATACCGGTGATCAAGGAGTGGACGCGGGCAGCGGGGTATGTCGGGATTGAGCGCGATGGCGTGGAGGCGGACGATTTGATCGCCGCTTACAGCCGCAAGCATGAGCGGGCGGGGGCGGACGTTCTTGTGGTCAGTGCCGACAAGGATCTCGGGCAGTTGGTGACAGATCGGGTGCATCAATTGGTTCCCCCGCCGACGGCCAATCCCCGCTTGGGCTGGAGGGAATTGGATCCTGCGGGAGTGGAGGAAAAGTTTGGCGTCCGGCCCGGACAGATGGCCGATTATCTGGCCTTGATCGGGGATACGTCCGACAACATTCCCGGGCTGAACGGGGTGGGTCCCAAGACAGCGTCGAAGTGGCTCAGCCAATACGGGTCGGTGGAGGCGATCATCGCCCACTGCGGCGAATTGAGCCCGAAGCGTTTTCAGGCCTTGGTGTATGCAGAGGCCGGCACGCTGCGTGATAATTTGCGAATGACGCGCCTGACCGAGGATCTTCCCGTCGACAATGACGTGCATGCGGCTCCCGATTATGGCCGCGCGCTTGAGATTCTCGAGGAGATGGAGATGGGAAAGACCGCCATCGCCTTTCGCCAGCGGTGCGGGCTTTGAGGAGCGCATGGAGCTGGAGATGGAGACTGGCTCACCGCGCTTGGTCGAATTCGCCCCGGGGGATCCCCTTTACGCGGTGGCGGTTGCCTTGCGGGATGCTGTTCTGAGAAAGCCGCTTGGCTTGGTCTTTCCGATTGGGATGGAGGAAGTGGAGCGAGATTACCGTCATTTCGGGTTGGTGCGGTCGGGGGCGGAGCTGTCCATGTTGGCCTGTTTGATGGTTGTCCCGCGGGAGGGAGCCCTGCAAATCCGGCAGATGGCGGTGGAGGGGTCGGCACAGAGAGGCGGCCATGGCACGGCCTTGATGTGCGGTGTGGAGCAGATTCTGCGAGAGGGCGGATTTCGTGGGCGGATGTATTTGCATGCCCGGGCCACCGCGGTGCCGTTCTATGAGCGATTGGGATATGCGGTTCTTGGCGCCCCGTTCGAGGAGGTTGGAATCCCGCACCGCTTGATGGAGAAGACCGTTTGAGGCCTACAGAGGCCGACTTCCAGCGGCTGCGGATTCGAGCCGCTCAATTTATTCGAAGCGCATGGCTTCGATGGGTTTGAGGCGGGCGGCCCGGAGGGCGGGGAAAAAGCCGAAGCTGACGCCGATGAGGGTGCAGATGGTGAGGGCGGCGACAATCCAGAACCATGGAACGATCATGGGGACGTTCATGAGGGTGGCGACCCCGTTGCCGGCGGCGAAGCCGAGGAGGATCCCGAGGAGGCCTCCGGCGAGGGAGAGGGCGATGGCTTCGAGAAGAAACTGAAGGAGGATGTCTTTTTGCCGCGCGCCGATGGATTTGCGCAGACCGATCTCGCGGGTTCGCTCAGTGACGCTGACGAGCATGATGTTCATGATGCCGACGCCGGCGCAGAGGAGGGCAATGGCGCTGATGAGGAGGCCGCCGGTTCCGATGATGAGGGCGATTTTGCCGAAGGCTTCCTTGAGAGAGTCATTGGAGAAGACCTCAAAATTGTTTTCCTCCTCGGGTTCAAGGCCGCGCACTTGGCGAAATTGGCCGATGGCGACATCCTGAGCGGAGGCCACCTCACTGGCGGAGGGGGCGAGGACGGCGATATCCATGGAGCGCCATGGTCCCCAATTGTTGGCGACCCAGCGCGTAATCGGCACGAGGACCCGGTTATCCATGCTATCGCCAAAAAGTTTTCCCCGTTCGGCAAGGACGCCGATCACGGTGTAGCGGTTGTCATCGGCGATGACCTCCCGGCCAAGCGGGTCCTGATCAGGAAAGAGGGTATCCCGGACGGTGCTGCCGATGACAATGACGGGCCGATTAAACTCAATATCGGAGGGGGAGAGGTTGCGGCCCAGCTCAAGGTCAAACTTGTTGGTGAGGAGGTAATTTTCGTTGGTGCCGATGACCTGAATATTCCGACTGGTGCGACGGTCGCCGAATTTGACCAGTTCCGCACCGTCGATACCGTAGACGGTGACGGGGAGTCCCTGTTCGGCCATCCGATCGGCGAATTCCAAAGCCTGACGCGGGTCGATATTCGGGCGCCGGCGCCAACCCGATCGCCTGTCATCGAAGCGGATCGGCGGATCGCGGGTGATTTCAAAGACGTTGGCGGCGAGGAAACTGAGCCCTTGATCGATGCTTTGGCGGACCGCGGAGAGGGCCGTCATGACCCCTACGACAGAGAAGACCCCGATGGTGACGCCGAGGACGGTCAGGCTGGAGCGCAGTTTATTGGTTCCGAGGGCGCGGGTGGCCATGGCCAAGAGGTCATTTCCTTTCAGTTTCATGGCGGATGCTTATTCGTGGCGCAGGGCAATAGCCGGATCGAGGCGCGCGGCCTGCCATGCCGGAGCGAGTCCGGAGGCGACCCCGGTGAAGATCGACAAGGTCGTGGCGAGAATGACGAGATCAGCGGAGAATGAAAAGGGGAAATCCGGAAATGCGGTACTGACGACGGATTGCAGGCCAAAGGCGATCAGGAGGCCGATGAGGCCGCCGATGAGGCAGATGGAGACCGCTTCCATGAGAAACTGAAGGAGGATGGCTTGGCGTCGTGCTCCGATGGCCCGGCGCGTCCCGATTTCGCGGGTTCGTTCTTTGACGCTGACAAAGGTGATATTCATGATCCCGATAGCGCCGACGAAGAGGGCCAGACCGGTGACAAAGAAGCCGGCGAGGGCGACGCCGCTTTTGACGGGGCCCAGTTGTTCCTCGACCATGGCGGAGCGGTTGAGCTCAAAATCATTTTCTTCATCGGGGCCAAGTCCCCGCAATCGCCGATAGATGCCGGTTAGTTCATCTTCTGCGGCGTCCATGTCGACGTCTGGCTTGGCGGCCACCTTGATGTTGTCGCCCCAGTTGGCGCGGTAGAACTTTTGCAGCGAGCGGAGGGGGACGATAGCGCGACGGTCGAAGCTCATGAGGCCGAGGAAGGAGCCTTGGCGCTCAAGGACACCGATGACCGTGAACTTGTAGCCGTGAATGGAGATCCGCTCCCCGATGGCCCGTTCCATGCCCTCCGGAAAGAGGCTTTCGGCGAGATCATATCCGAGGATGGCAACCATCGCGGCGCTTTGGTCCTCTATGTGCGTGAAGAAGCGCCCATGTACGGGATCGGCGGTGCTCATGCTGGCGAAGTCGGCAACGGTCCCTTCGGTATAGACGCCGGAGGCGGAGCGGTCATCCCGTTTGACGCGAAAATCCCGCCCTTTGGAGGGTACGGCGAGGCGGAGCAGCGAATCCGGGTTGGCAGCGATGGCCTCATTGATGCGGTCGGCGTCTCTGATATCAACATTCGGGCGGTTGCGGTATTTGAACCAATCGTCTCCGACATCTCCCCATGGCCATTTCTGCAGGTACATGGTGTCCTGTCCGAGCATATCGAGGCTGTTGGTAAAGCCCGTGTCGATCCCCTTGATGGCAGTGCCCATGAGGGTTACGGCGACAATGCCGATAATGACACCGAGAGCGGTGAGGAGAGAGCGGACCTTATGAGCGAGGATCTGGCGACCGGCAATGGCCACGGCCTCGGTCCACTCATTGACTCGTTGCGAGAGGGTCATTGGGCGCGGGTCAGGACGGGATTGCTGATGGCCAGATCTGACTCTATGAGGCCGTCGCGGAGCCGCACACAGCGCCGGGCATGCTCGGCGATGTCGTCTTCGTGGGTCACGACAAGGAGGGTCTGGCCTTGTTGGTAAAGGTCCTCAAAGAGGGCCATGATTTCCTGACCGGTGCGTGAGTCGAGGTTGCCGGTGGGCTCATCGGCGAGGATGATGGAAGGATCGTTGACGAGAGCCCGGGCGATGGCGACGCGTTGCCGCTGGCCTCCGGAAAGCTCATTGGGTTGGTGGTCGATCCGGTCGCCCAAGCCCACTTTGCGGAGCGCCTCGCGGGCCCGGTCGAGTCGTTCGTCCCGGGAGATGCCGCTGTAGACCAGGGGCAATTCAACATTGCGGAGGATGGAGGTGCGCGGAAGGAGGTTGAAGCTCTGAAAGATGAAGCCGATCTGCCGGTTGCGGACGAGGGCGAGGTCGTCGTCCTCCATCTCGTCGACGGGCTGGCCGGCGAGGTGGTAGGAGCCGCTGGTGGGGACGTCCAGACACCCGATGATGTTCATGAGGGTGGACTTGCCGCTGCCGGAGGGGCCCATGATGGCCACGTATTCGTTTTTGGCGACAGTCAGGTCCACGCCATCGAGGGCGCGGACGATGGTGCTGCCAAGGTGATAGGTCTTGTGCAGGTTGCGGATTTCGATAACGGAGGCCATCAATGCCGGGCGGTAAATGTTACTTGAAGGAGGGCCGGGCGGATTCCCGTTTTTTGACAGCGCTGCCATTTTTGAGTTCGCGGGTGAGGGCCGAGTAGCTGCCGGTGATGATGGTTTCGCCTTCTTCCAGTCCGCTTTTGATCTCAATGGAGTCCCGGTCAGCGATGCCCGTCTCCACTTTTCGCAGTTCCGCAAGGCCGTCTTTTTCGATGAAGACGACCCGCAACCGGTCGTCATTGCCACGACCTCCCCACTGCGGGCGCTGGCCGTTGCCGTTGCGCTCGGCGGGCTTCTCTTTGGCGGGCTCCTCTTTTTTGCCTTCCACTTCATTTCTGGAGCGGACCACCACACTGCCCAAGGGCACTTTGACGACTCCGGTGACCGTGTCTGTCTGAATATCGGCGGTGGCGGACATGCCTGGGCGGAGCCGTTCGGCGGGGCTCTCCAATTTGACAATGACCGAGAAGGTGGTGAGCTGTTCTTGGCTGCGGGCGTTGGTGGTGACCGCGGAGTTGGCAATTTCGGTGACGGTGCCTGACAATTCCTGATCGGCGAGGGCATCCACTTCAATGGTGGCCTTGTCCCCGATCTCGATGTTCACGATGTCTGCCTCACTGACGTCGACATTGACTTCCATATTTCCCAGATCCGCGACGCGCATGATTTCGGTGCCTGCGAACTGCCCTGTCCCGACGACCCGGTCACCCAGTTCAGAGGCCAGACTGACCACGGTGCCATCAATGGGGGCGAAAAGGCTGGCCTTAGCCAGCTGATCGTTGGCTTCCTTGAGTTGCATTTCCTGCCGTTCGATCTGAAAGTTGGCGGCCTCGAGGGCAGCGGTCGCGACTTCCAAGCGGGTCCGCGACTGGTCCAGTTCATCCTGCGTGGTGAAGCCTTTGTCGAAGAGATCTTTGA